>NZ_JBFAPH010000060.1:0-23134 GCF_040675635.1 Streptomyces sp. NPDC049577 | reverse complement strand
CGAGAAGTGCGCGGTGCTGGGCATCTAGTCCTCGAAGCGCGCGGTCGAGGACGCCCGCCACAACCTGGCGGACCTGGACCGGGTCCGCATCGAGCACGGCAAGGTCGAGTCCGTCCTGCCCCGCACGGGCATCGAGAAGGCCGACATCATCGTCATCGACCCGCCCCGCGCGGGCGCGGGCAAGCGCACCGTCCAGCACCTCGCGGGCCTGGGCGCCCGCCGCATCGCGTACGTCGCCTGCGACCCGGCCGCCCTGGCCCGCGACCTGGCGTACTTCGCGGAGGCGGGCTACCGGCCGGTGACGCTGCGGGCGTTCGATCTGTTTCCGGTGACGCACCACGTGGAGTGCGTGGCGATCCTCAAGCGGGTGGCGACGGAGGGCTGACGGCGGTGTCCCGGCCCTGAAACGACGCTCGTCCGGGCGGTGGCACCGCCACCCGAGCCGCCCGGGCGGGCGAGTGCATAGAATCCGATTCCATGCCGAAGCCTGATGAGCTGATCCTCGACATCGCCGCCCGTGTGGAGTCCGGGCAGAGCAACCAGATGTCCCTGACCGTGGTCACCGGTGGTGCTGTCATCACCGGCCGGCTGGCTCCAGAAGCCATGTGGCGGCGCAGGGTGTCGGAGGTGCTGGCGGACTCCGCCGACCTGGGCGAGTTCTCCGCCGTCTTCGACGCCCCCGCGAAGAAGGGCGGCCCGCCCACGCACCTGCACTTCCACGTGGCCCGGATCCTGCAGGGCACGGTGGGGATCCCGGAGACGGGCGGAATGTACCGCGTCGCGATCGAGGACGTCAGCGCCTGGACCGTGGGCGATTTCAGCTACTCCGACCACTGACCCAGGGACGGGCGGGCCGACCGTGTGCGTCTTCATTCATGCGCATTCAAGAGTCGTACGCGGTCGGGCCGGCCTGCCCGCGCCCGCGTGATCAGGTCGAACCGGGGCTGGAACTGCCGGACGCCTCGTTCGCGGCACGGCGGTACTCGGCGTTGATGCGCTGAGCTTCTTCGAGCTGGTCCTCGAGGATGACGATGCGGCAAGCGGCCTCGATCGGGGTGCCCTTGTCGACGAGCTCGCGAGCGCGAGCGGCGATCCGCAGTTGGTAGCGGGAGTACCGGCGATGTCCGCCTTCCGAACGCAGCGGAGTGATCAGACGGGCCTCACCGATGGCCCGGAGGAACGCCGGGGTGGTGCCGAGCATTTCGGCGGCCCGGCCCATCGTGTAGGCGGGGTAGTCGTCGTCGTCCAGACGATCGCTGAGCGGTGTATCTGCTGCCATGTCACCTCGTTGTGTCAACGCGTCGAGGGGCCCTGGCGCCGTACGGCACCAGGGCCCCGAAGGAAATTGAACACCATCTGTCGGCCCTCATGCTGTGCCGACCTTCTGTTTCCGCTACCCGGCCCCGTGAGGGGAGGGGTGCGGGGATCGCGGTTGCGTGACCGGGGACCACCATCCAATCCGGGGTCTTGCGGTACCCGGACCGAGAGCTTCCCGGGCCGGGCGATCCTGATGGCGTCTGTTCCTCCGTCCTTCCGAACCAACCACCGAACGGGTACTGCGGTACTGCCACCCGCCAGTTCGTGTCTGCCGGGTCTTCTTGACCGTGTGAACGAGAAAAAGACTAACCGCACCAGCAGCAAAAGTCTACTCTGGCGAGAGTAGATTTTTCCGTACGGCGACCACAGGCATCCGATGGCCTGCGGCGGGGGCGGCGTACGACGACGAGGGCCCTGCCGACGCGCGTCGGCAGGGCCCTCGTCAGTCTTCGGCAGCGGTTTTCCGCCCGCCCGTCACAGCCCCGGGGAGGCCGCCTCCGGGGAAGCGGTGCCCCCGAGCAGCGCCGAAGCGGTCTGGAGCGCAGTGGGGGAAGTCACCGGTGCGGTCTCGGGGTGGTCGTGGCAGGTGAAGCCGAGGCGGGTCATGGCCCGGACGACCTCGCCGCTGCTGAAGTCACGGGGGTCCTGCCGGGTGATGACCTGGCCCACCTGCTTGGCCGGGTAGCGGCGGCGGCCGATGGTCACGGACTCGCCCGTGACGGGCTCGGGCGTGATGCCCTTCATCAAGGCCAGCACCCCGTTCTTGGTCAGCTCGAACGGGTACCGGGCGATGACACAGCGCATGATGCCTCACAGGGGAGAAGGACGACGGGCTGACCGGGCGGGGTGGGTCAGCGGGCGAGGGCGAGGACGCCCGGGGCCCGGCAAAGCTCCCCGGCGGTGTCCGGCCGAGCGCCGGGCGAGGTGAACGGTCCGCCGGGGATGTCCCGCAGACGGATCCGGTCCGTGTAGGTGGGGCTGTCGCGGAGGACGGCGAGCCGGGCCAGGGTGACCAGACCCGTGCTCTGGTCGTCCCCGTCGCAGAGGACGAGGTGATCGACACGGGCGCCGGCCATGAGTGACAGAGCCACCTCGACCGTCATGTCGTCGCGGACCCGGGGTCCGCACGCCTCCCTGTCCTCGACCATGGTTTCGGGGGAGAGGACGACTGCATCCTGCTGGGGCTGAGCCGGCGTCATGGGTACCTCCTACCGGAAGGGGGTGGGCTTGTGATCGCGGCGGCACTAGGCGGCCGAGCCGAAGCCGGCCCGTCGCTGGGCCCCGCGGCGCGCCGCTTCGCCGACGGGCCGGCCCTGGCCGGCGTGGCCCCGGCGACCCCGGCGTTCCGGAGAAGACGCGCCGCGGGGACGATCCGCGCCCGGCGCGGTGACGACGACCGGGACACCGGGAGGGGCCTGGGCGCCTGTGATGCGGCTCAGCTCCGCCTCGCCCGAACGCACCTGGGCGACCCGGGGGGTGATACCGGCTGAAGCCATCAGCCTGCTCATACCGCGACGCTGGTCGGGGGTCACCAGGGTGACGACGCTGCCGGACTCGCCGCCGCGGGCCGTACGACCGCCGCGGTGCAGATAGTCCTTGTGGTCGCTGGGCGGATCCACATTGACGACCAGATCGAGGTTGTCGACGTGGATCCCGCGCGCCGCGACGTTGGTCGCCACCAGTACCGTCACGTGCCCGCTCTTGAACTGGGCAAGGGTCCGCGTGCGCTGCGGCTGGGACTTGCCACCGTGCAGGGCCGCAGCGCGGACACCGTTGCTCAGCAGGTGCTTGGTCAGCCGGTCGACCGCGTGCTTGGTGTCGAGAAACATGATCACTCGACCGTCTCGCGCCGCGATTTCGGTGGTCGTCCGGTGCTTGTCCGCGTCGTGCACATGGAGTACGTGGTGCTCCATCGTGGTAACGGCGCCCGCGGACGGGTCGACGGAGTGGACCACGGGGTCCGTCAGGTAGCGGCGGACCAGCAGGTCGACGTTGCGGTCCAGAGTGGCGGAGAAGAGCATCCGCTGCCCGTCGGGGCGCGTCAGGTCGAGCAGGGCGGTGACCTGGGGCATGAAGCCCATGTCGGCCATTTGGTCGGCCTCGTCGAGGACCGTGATATCGACGTCGCCCAATCGGCAGTCGCCCCGGTCGATGAGGTCCTTGAGCCGCCCGGGCGTCGCGACGACCACCTCGGCCCCGGCGCGCAGCGCACCGGCCTGCCTGCCGAGGGACACCCCGCCGACGACCGTGGTCAGCCGCAGGCTCACGGAGCGGGCGTACGGAGCGAGCGCGTCGGTGACCTGCTGGGCGAGCTCACGGGTGGGGACGAGGACGAGGGCGAGCGGCTGCCGCGGCTCTGCCCGCCGCCCCGCGGTGCGGACCAGTACGGCGAGGCCGAAGGCGAGGGTCTTGCCCGAGCCGGTGCGGCCGCGGCCGAGTACGTCACGACCGGCCAGGGAGTTGGGCAAGGTCGCCGCCTGGATCGGGAACGGTACGGTCACGCCTTCGTGGCCGAGCGTGGCCAACAGCCGTGCAGGCATGGCGAGATCGGCGAACGCCTCGACGGCAGGCAGCGCGGGCGTGATCGTCTTCGGCGGCGCGAAATCGCCCTGTACGGTCTGTACGGCCCGTCCGGCCCGGCGGATTCCGTAGCCCTTGGAGCGGCGCGGATCCCCGGATCGGTCATATGTGCGGGATGTGCGGGCATGTTTCATGCGGAACCTTCCTTGACGGGGCGCGCAGCAAG
Source organism: Streptomyces sp. NPDC049577 (assembly GCF_040675635.1). Classification (NCBI taxonomy): domain Bacteria; kingdom Bacillati; phylum Actinomycetota; class Actinomycetes; order Kitasatosporales; family Streptomycetaceae; genus Streptomyces; species Streptomyces sp. NPDC049577. Next base: position 19,071 of record NZ_JBFAPH010000060.1, on the reverse strand, counting down.
GAATTCCCGCAGCACATGAGCGGCGCAGAGAATCTTCGAGACGAGCCTGAGTCGATGTGGGCGAGTCGGGCCGGCGGGGAATATGTCACCGGTCGGTGATGTGAAGGAGCCTTGCCGTCGAGCGCCCTGAAATTCCGCGCCCTGAAATACAGCGAGCCGGGGCCCGCACCCCAGAGGTGCGGGCCCCGGCCGTGAAGTATGCGTCGGTGCCGGTGTCAGGCGGGAACGATGTTCTCGGCCGTCGGGCCCTTCTGGCCCTGCGCGATGTCGAACGACACCTTCTGGCCTTCCAGCAGCTCGCGGAAGCCCTGGGCGGAGATGTTCGAGTAGTGGGCGAAAACGTCGGCTCCGCCGCCGTCCTGCTCGATGAAGCCGAAGCCCTTTTCCGCGTTGAACCACTTCACGGTTCCAGTAGCCATTTCAGTTCTCCTTGGGGGCGGTGCCAGGAATTCACCCTGCGTGAATTCCGTGTCGCCGTGATGATTACCCCGTCGGAAATGAACCTTCTGGCAACCACACCTGCAACTGAGATCGACAGTAGCACGGTGCGATCGGCCCTGCACGAGCGAAAATCGCGCCAAGGCCGACGGTCGAGGAATGCTCTCCGCACCCTGCACCTATTTCTCATGTCACGGATACAGATATTGCTCTTCGCGGACGCGGTCTTTCTGCCGCGCACTTCGGTCCGGAGCCCTGCGACCTCCGTCGACGGGGGAGGTACCGCCGCCTCCCGACGGAAGCCGCAGCGGCGAACGCGCCGGGACTCCACTGGCGCGCTGTGGTCGCATCAGCGGCCGGATGTGTGGGGAACCAACCGGATCCAGGAGGCTCCGGCGGGGCATTCACCTACCCGGACCCCCGGCCCGAGGCATGCCGACAGGCTGTCGAGCAGGCCGAAACACTGCTGCCCACCAGCCCTGGGGTGACCCGCGCGGTAGTCCTCGTCACCGATTCTGGCACCCTGCTGCACCTGGGACCGCTGCTCCGCCAGTGCGTGGCGCTCCGCGCGTGGCAACTGGATGACAGCGTGACGCTGTGGCGGGAGAAGACGGAGAACTGACCTAGCCCGACCGCGGAGCAAGCAGGGCGGACGGAGCTGCTGACGACGGCAGTTCCGTCCGCTTGTCTCCTTCGGAGTGCAGAGGCTTACGGAACCGTGGTCTCCTCGGGCCACAGAGCAAGCTGTCCTTCGGCGAGCTCCTCGGGATCCGGCTCCGACACGAGGCCGGGCGCGGCCGCGGTGTCGGGGTCGGCGTCCTCCGCCGCGTCGGCGATGGGCTCCTCGCCATCTTCTGCACGCGTCGGCAGTACGTACTCCTGGGCGAGCCCCGCGAGGTGCAGGGGCAGCGGCAGGCTCAGTGCGTCCGGCACGTCGGGTGCCTGGCGGAGCTGGTGGACCGCGACCGCCAGAGCCTCCGGCGAGTCCCCGTCCTCCGTGTGACAGCCGAGCACGGCCAGCTCCACCAGCCCGGGGTTCCAGGCGGCCTTGTCGGTGTCGATGGTGAGTTTCCCCTTGGTGTTCACCCGCGGGGCCAGCTTGTCGGCCGCCACCGACAGCTTGAAGGTGCGGGCCTTGGGAGTGGTGGACCAGAACACACGGGCCACGTCCGAGCCGTCGGCCGGATCCCGCCACAGGTGCGCGGCGAGACCGTTGGCGCCCTCCGGGTTCACGGCCCACCACTGGGCCGTCTCCCTGTTACGCGCCGAGCGCACTCGGACGAGCCGCAGATCGGGGTCCAGCCTGCGGGACGGCGCATGGCCGTCCTTGAATTTGTCGGCCACCGCCGTGCCGTCCTGGAGCCATGTCCAGTGCGAGCGCATGTTCTGGCTGTGTGCGAGCAGAAGGGTGGGAGTACCGCGCAGCTTGGGACGCAGCCGCTGCAGCCACTCCTCCGTGGCCCGGCGCTGCTCGGTCCTGTCCGACCACCAGGACGGCCGTGTCGCCGGCGACTCGCCGTCACGCGGTGCGGGAACCGGGCCCGTGGGTACCTCGGACTGCTTCGTCAGGCGCAGCAGCATGACGGGGTACGGAACCCAGGCATGAGCCTCGTCGTCCCAGCCCTCGACTCGGGCGAGCCCTTCGCCTGACGGTTCCGGTGTCACCAGCACCGCGACGGGTACGTGTCCAGCCCAGCGCGTCCGGCTGTTGCTGTTCTTGCGGACCATCCATGCGGCGGCGTACCGCATGCCCTTCGGGAGCCGGTCACCGAGGCTGTGTTCGGGGTGCACGCGGACGCCCAGCTGCCGCAGCCCGTCGTCCCATGCCTTGGCCGCGCGGAACTCCTTGTTCTTCTCGCTGTTGTAGCCTTTCGCTGTCTTCGGGACGGCCATGAACTGGGTCAGCACGCCGGCGTCCGCGCAACCGAGTCGCAAGGCGAACTTGGCGTCGTGGTCGGCGGACGTGAAGTCCTTGGCCCGGTCGATCTCTATCAGCGCGAGTGATGGAGTCGCTGTATGGCCGTCCTCCGTGACGAAGGCCGCCATCTGCCTGCGACGGGTACCGATCGCGGTCGTCACGTCGGCACGGGAGTGCCGGCGACCTTCCGGCAGGGCCAGGTCCTGCCCGAGCGAACGCACCAGTTTGCGGCAGCGAAGCCGCATTGTCAGCTCCGGTGTCTGCCACTCCAGGACCACCGTGTTCTCGTAGGCCACCTCGGTCTCCGGCGCCCCGCCGTCGCCCTTCAGATCCAAGTGCGCGACGAGTGCGGCGACGGCTGTGTCCCGCATGACGGGCGTCTGCCAGAACAGCCGGGCTTCCAGACACGGCAGCTCGCCCACGTCACCCGCTTCCGTGTCCGGGAACAGGGCGCCCAGCGCGAACGCGACGCCCTTGCGGCGGGCCTCCGCCCGCCGCTTCTCCTCGGCGGTCTTCTCCAGGGCTTTGACCGGCTCACGGCGCGGATTGCTCGGTGCGCTCCCTGACAGGCGGGTGTGCACCAGCGGCGGGGCCGGACGCAACTGCTCCGGAAGTGCCTGTTCGGCCCACTCCACGATCCGGGAGCGCTGGTCGGGCATCAGGCCGTGTCCCACTTCGTGCGACCCCATCGCCGTGCTGTACACCACGGCCGCCCGCATGCTGTCCTCGAGCCACGCGGCCGGTGCCGTGAGGATGGATGCCGCGTCCGGGAAGGGTTCCCTGAGGGACATGCTCCGCAGCATCCCGGCCGGACCGCCGCCGGCCCAGTCGTGAGCCCCCTTGTCCCAGGTGAGCCGGGCGACCGCGAACCGGTCGCTTGCCGGTGCGCCGGGCAGCCATGGCACGCGTGGGCGCAGCAGGACCGTGGTCTTGCGTCCGTACGGGAGATAGAGCCGGCCGGTTGTGGCGCCGATCCGTGTGGCGTACCGGCGGATGTGGCAGTGCAGGTGGAACCGGGGCAGTGGATCGAATGGCACCGTGTGCAGAGTGATGTTGAGAACCACCGAGAACCACTCGGAGCCGCCTTCGAACCGCATGGCCTGCGAGACCAGTTCGGCACCCTGGTCACGCGGCCCGCGCGGCATCGCGCGGAAGCGAAGCCTGCCCGCCCCGAAGTCGTAGGGTTCGAGCTCCAGGATGCGCCGTGCCAGCCAGTCGGTGGACAGCTGGAACTGCCGGGGGTCGGGGGCGGCCGTGCCGCCGGTGGTCGGTGGGCAACGCAGCAACTCCACCTCCACACCCTCCTGCCAGTCGGGCGGGGCCTCGAACAGTGCGGCCCGCGTCTCGGCCAGCAGCTCCCGGTGCTCGGGTTCGGGGCGCAGGTCCTTCAGCCACGCGCCGATCAGCCCCTGAAGAGCCGTGGAAGGCAGCGGATCGGGGATATCGGCAGGGGCGTACAGCCAGAAGTCCGGTTCCTCGCCCCGGCGCGGGCGCGGGCGGACCAGGACATCGGGGGCCAGTGCCTGGACGGCCTGGTCCATGCGGAATGTGGGGACCGTCTCCAGCGGCTTCTTGCGCCCCTCGTTGCACAGGGCGAGCAGCGGCCCGCGCCAGTGCTCGGGGAAGGGCAGCGCACGGTACCGGCCGACGGCGGAGGCACCGGGCGAGACGGGTATCCAGGAGGCGGTGCGGATCGATGAGTAGCGAGCCATGACGAGAGTCCTCTCGGGACCGGGCGGGTTGCTCAGGACACGTGGTGGGTGATGTCGCGCAGTGCCTTGTACAGCGGTGCGTACAACAGCCGGGCGACCGCGGGGTCGGCCGGGTCGGGCGAGTCGACGAGGACCGGACCGTCCGCGAAATAGGGGGCGAGAACGTCCCGCAGCCCCGTCAGAAGGCCGTCCTCCCCAGGAAGCGCGGTCGCCGCCGCGCCCGGTGACAGCAGTTTCGCCGTGCGCGGGGCGAACCGGGCGTCGACGAAGACCACCCGGGCCGGCACGCCGCCGCGTACCAGGCGGCCGATCACCTGCCAGATGGTGACCAGCTGGTCCCAGGTGAAGGACTTCTTCTCGTGCTCCGACAGCCGCGAGTAGATGTAGCGCCGGGACAGCAGACGGCGCCATTCGCCGCGGGCCACGTGCCGGAAGGCCAGCCCGGCCGTGTCGAAGTCGACGGCGTCGGCGGCCAGCTTGCCGAAGGTGCCCTGTACGAGCCCCGGTTCGTCCCGGGCGAATCGGGACGCCCAGTCGTTGATCGCGAAGACGGCCAGGGCCAGGTCGTCCGGGCGCGGGTGGGGGCGCGCCAGGAAGAGAGCTGTGCCGAAGGCGGCGTTGCGCTGGGCGTTGAGGATGTTGTGACCGCGCTCGACCGCCATCAGCGGGGCCACCAGGATCTCGGCCGTGGGGTCCTCGGCGAACGAGGCGAGGTCGCCGCGGCGCAGCGCCGTGGCACGGTCCGGCGCGGGGCGGTTCGGCACCGGGCCGTTCACTGCCTGCTCCAGCTCCGCGTCGTCGGCCGCCAGCACCCGTACGCGACCGTGCCAGCGCTCGATGCCGTGCAGGACATCAGCGGTGATCGCCGCTTCCTTGTAGCTGCCGACCAGCAGGATCGCCCGCCGCCGGCGGCTGTCGGCGACCTTGGCCAGCTCCTGCTCCAGGGGGCTCGGAGCACCGCCGCGGCCTGGCGAGCCCAGCCTGCTGACCAGCGCCTTCGCCGCGGCGGGCCGGGCCTTGGGCTCAGTGCCCGACAGGCTCATGGGCCGTCCCTCGTCGTCGTACAGAAAGTGCGTGCTGAACACGGACCTGCTCACCGCCTCCAGCGACCGCTTCGACGGCCTGAGCACCGCGCCCACGGGGGCGGGAATGTGAGCCCTGGTGGAGGTCCCGGCCCAGCTCGTGCCGGACATGAGCACCACATGAGGGCCCTCGCGACCGCGTCCGGGATCGGCCCCCAACTCGTGCAGACCCAGCAGTAGGGCGCGGCCGACTCCGGCGCAGCGGAAGAAACGAAGGGTGCCGCTGTGCCGCCCCTCCGCGTCCCGTTCACGGTCGTCGGGCAGGAACTGGAACCCAAGGACGTTGCCCATCGGGGCTTCGGGGACCAGCGGCGCGTAGTCCAGCGGCGGGCGGCGGGAGAGCTCGTTCCCGGTCGAGTCCAGGTGCAGGGCGGCTTCCACCTGAGGCCACAGGAACACCAGCCGGTCCAGCCTGTGGTGCAGGGCGCTGAGCAGCAGCATGAACTCCAGCCGGTAGGCGGTGAGGTCGAGCCAAGCCTCGTCCTGAGCCCTGCCGGCGGACGGGGTACCCCCCAGGACGGTGCGCAGGACCGTGAGCACCCGGCCATGGGTGTCCGTGCCGGACAGGGTGTTGAGCAGGTCCTGGGCCAGTCGCACCAGATCGTCGGTCGTGTTGCCGTAGGGGCTGTGCCCGCCCAGCGGATCGTCACGGAAGTCGTCGAAGCACTTGGTCAGCTCGGCGAGCAGGGCGTCGGTCCCGGGTCCCGGCGGCCCCGGCTCCGGGGCGTCGTCCTCGTACGCCTCGTAGAGCTCCGTCTCGTCGGGCACTCCCTCGGGCGCACCGTGGGCTGCCTCCGGTGCGAACCAGTCACCGAGCAGTTTCTCCTGCAGGGTCCAGGGACTGAAGTACTCGATGTCGGCCCACTTGCGCAGGTCCTCGTCCTCGATCAGCCTCTTGCAGAGGCGGTCGGCCGCCCCGTGCGCCAGGCTGAGCGAGGCGGACCAGCGCTCGATGTCCTGATCCGTGAGCGGCAGGCGGCCCTGCTGGGAGAGCTCCTCGATCCTGTGTGTCTGCAGCTGATCCAGCCAGGAGTCCCTGGCCGGCCCGGGCACGATCAGCGTCGCCGACGGAGCGAACATCTCGTCCAGCTTCATCTGTACCGAATCGGCCTCGTCGACGATGATGATGTCGCTGCGCAGACAGGCCAGTTCGAGGTGGCGCAGCTGTTCGTCGCCCAGGTGGCGGGGGACCGCCGACTGCACCAGGCTTGCCGGGTTGGCCACCCAGATCAGCGCGTCGACGAGTTCGCGTGCCGCACGGTGGCGCGGGCAGGCGTACCACAGGGGGCACCCGTGCGGGGTTCCCTTGACCTCCACCGGGCGGTCGTCGTTTCCGGCAGGGCCGTGCCCGGGCCGGTACGGCTCGGGCAGGGTGATGGCACCGGCGTTCCCGCCCCTTCCTTCACCGGTGCGCCTCTTCTCCGGGTGGAGTGAGGTGCATGGCGCGTCCGCGAACCTCAGGGGTTGCGCCGCCTCGGTGCTGCGGAGCGCGTCGACCACGCACACGGTGCTGAGGTGGTCGAAGGCGGGCGTGTCATGGTCCAGGAGGCTGGGCACGCCGCGCGAAGCGAGCCTGCGGTGCAGCCGCTGCACGTGCGTCTCGCGCGTGGTCAGACCGAGTACGGGTGTGGCCGCCAGCCCGAGGTCACGCAGCAGACCGGTCAGTCGCAGCTGCTCGGCAACGTCCCCGACGACGAGAGTGGTGCGCAGCTGTGGACGCCGGCGAGCCCCCCACACGGCGATCAGTGTCATCAGGGTCGATTTGCCCGCCCCGACCATGCCCGCGAGGTGCAGCAGGCCGTCCAGAAGCAGGTCGCCGTCCTCGCTGAAGAAGCCCGGCCCGTCGCTGCCCCGGGGGGCGATGTGCAACTCGGTGAGGCGGTCTTCCCAGTAACCCGGGTGTTCGACGTCGTTGTTCCGCTCCGTGGCATCCATCCAGCGAGCCGTTTCCACGAGGTCGGCGCGGGTGATGGTGAGGGGCTCCCCGTTCCCGGGGCGTCCCGACTCCGGGTCGTGCCCCGCAGTGGGCTCGGGGCGCAGTCCCTCGGGCAGAGTGACCGATGTCGGCCGCCGTCGGTCGATGAAGGTGGCACGTCCGGCGGGGGCCAGGGGCAACGCCTTGCGGGCGAGCGGAGGCAGGGAGGCGAGTGCCGCGTCGTACACGGTGAGACGGTCCGAAGCGATCGTGGGCTCAGTGTGACGAGCAGGGCCGCCGGGCTCCGGGACGTCGTAGGCGCGGAACCGGAGGGGCAGGGCCAGGTAGGTTTCCAGAGCCTGCTGCCAGGCGCGGCGCCGGCGTAGATGCCACAGAAGATGGCGAGCAGCCGTCAGCATGACCTCATGGCCCTCCGAGGCCGCATAACCCCTGGCCCGAGCGAAGGGATAACCGCCGAACAGCACGTATGCGCCCTTCGCCGGCTCCTCCGGCGCCATCCGCTCCAACAGCCGGAGTGCGAGTTCGACCTGGCACACCACGGTGGGCTTGACTCCCGACAGCTCGGACGCCACGTCCCCCCACAGTCTGACCAGTTGGCCGGTGACCGGCCTGTGCCAGCTCTCACGATCGCGCATCGTGGCCTCCCCGCCTCTTCCCAGCTCCGGCGAGCGCGTGTCGGGCACGTTCGATCAGCTCTGTGTCGGTGAGCAACCTCAATCCCTCTGCGGAGGCAGGACGATTGCGCTCGTACAGGGAGATGTAGCCCGGGTACGCGCCGACGCGGTCCTGCGGCACCACCCAGAACGCCTCGTCGTGGGGCGGCTCCTGCCGGACCGGTCGTGCGGCGCGGCCGAGGAAAGCGGGATGCGCCCAGTCCTTGACGTCGATGGCCCACACTCGCCCGTCGGGGAAGGTGACGTGCACGTCGTACGCGTCGTACGCGGGCCACATCCGCACGGTGAGGCCGAGAGCCGTCAGCCGCTTCTCCAGCTCCACCTCGGCACGGCCGGGGCCGGTGACGAACTGGCGCAGCGGCCGCTCCAGCTGCAGCAGCTCACCTGCCTCGTCCTTCCGGATGCGGCGCGACACCGGCGGTGGCCCCTTGCGGCGGCAACGGTCCCGCTCGCACCACCAGCCACCCTCGCGCAGCGGGGTCAGCAGAGTGAGGCACCGCCCGCACACCGCGTAGTTGTTCCCGCTCAGGTAGCTGTCCGGGACCGGTTGGTAGATCACGCGCAGCAGTTCCTTCACCGGGTCGAGCACATGGTCCATGGAGACCGCGAAGTCCTCCGCCGCGGTGAGCACGGGCCGGGTGACCAGCAGCCGGCGGAACTCGGTGTAGGCGTCCTCTTGCCCGTGCTCCCGGCACAACCGGAGCGCCGTGAGGATGATCTGGCGGTCACGGAGCGCCGAGGCACTGTCGGCCGACTGCTCGGCCCACTCGTGACACAGCTCGGTGGGGCGAGAGGACTCCGGGTCGAGCAGCAGGTCACCGGGACCCACCGCGTCGTCCGGCAGATCCACTGGCCAGTCCGCGACCGGGCGGTCGCGGCACCAGGCAAGCAGCTCTGGAAGACTCGCAGGCGGCTCGGCGCCGCGTTCCAGACAGGCCAGTACCGTCCGGTCGAGGGCACGTTGGACCTCCGGCGGATACGGCAGGACGAACGCCTCCACACCGGTGAGCTCCTCAAGCTTGAGCAGCGCGGTGGCCAGTGTGCGCATCAGGGGGATGCCCCTGTGGGCGGACCACTCCGAGATTGTGGGTGGCAGGTCCGCGCTGTTGTGGGCCGCGGCGGTCATCGGGCCTCCAGGTATGCCCGGCCCGCCACGCAGTGCTTCGCCACCGCGCAGCCGGCGCAGTGGTCACCGGCCGCAGGGGCGTATGTCTCATCAACCGCCCACGGACCCGCCAGGCCGGCGATGATGCGGCGGGCATCGGCCAGGGTGTCGGGGTCCCAGGGATCTATCTCCTCGCAACGAGCCCCATCCTCGTAGAGCACTTCCAGCTCGATCCGCGAACGGCGCGGATCGCCACCGGGTACGCCGGCGGACATCATCAGTGCGGCGAAGGCGAGTTGCGGGTAGGCCTCCATGAGATCCCGTCCCTCCCAGAGGCGGTGTCCGGCGGTCTTGGTCTCGTGCCAGATCCAGCCGCCGGAGCGGGTGTAGAGGAGGTCGGGGTCGGCGATGAGCACCACGTCGAGCTCTGGGTCGTAGGCGGCCAAGCGTCGCTGCACGCACACCTGCTCGCCGGCACGAAGTCCGTCCAAGGGGCATACTCGCCGGTGCTGGGCGAGCATGGAGAACGCGGACTGCCGCTCGGCCGCCGACAGCCCGGGGAGGTCGTCCGTCGGCAGCGCGCCGTGACAGCTTCTCTGCCGGTGCTGCTCGTTGAGCCAGTTGTCGACTGCGCGACCCCTGCGGATGGCTTCGCTCTCGGGTTCGTCCGACGCAAGATGGAGCCCGCGTGTGAGGTGGTACTGCGCCGGGCAGCGGGCGTGGGTGCGAAGGTCGGTCGCGGAAACGGAGCGCCGCTTGCGGGGCCGTCGTGGGCCGGGCACCCCCAGCAGGCCCGGAACCCGTGGGGGCAGCTCACAGCCCACCAACCCTTCGCAACCCGTACAGGTCGAGCCGGGGTTCAGCACGTCGTTCTCGACCACCCGGCCCAGGACAGGCTTGGCGTGCTCCTCGAACTGCCGCAGCGTCTCCGTGAAGTCCCAGTCGGCGAGCACGGCATGGACACCGCTGCCGCAGCCGATGCCGACGACACGGACACGCCGGGGTGTGCGGGTGTTACCCGGTACCGGGCGGTGGATGTCTTGGTATGCAGCCTGTGTGGGAATCCCGGTGGCCGTGACGGCCGCAGCCTCGGCGATTTCGGCGATGGGCCGGTCCTCTTTGACCGAGTTGACGGACAGCAGCCACAGCTCACGTTCCGCTCCGTCGGCCGACTCGTACCGTCGTCCCCAGGCCGTGCGCTCGTACCGTGTCACGCCCCGTGGGTCCGGAGTCTCGCGCTGATGGACAGCGGTCCACTGTGACCGCACAGGGCGGGTCGCGGGACGTGCCGAGGAGCGTCGTTCCGCCTCGGCCGCATCGCGGGCACGCAGGTAGGAACGGACCGCGGTCTCGGCCCACTTCACATGTGCGGGATGGTGTCTGGCGTTCCGGCGAAGGGAGGCGAGCGCGTCGGCAACCGCTGCTCCGTCGTGTTCGATGGCGTCCAACGCCGTCATCACCGGCCCCAGTGCGAAGTCCTCCACCGGCTTGCGACGTGGCCGTGGGGGGCTCTGTTGCAGGAACGGCCGGGCGCGCAGGGCGTTGCCGCGCGGACAGTCCCGGGCATCCTCGCGCAGGAGAGGCAACGAGGTGCGAATGAGCTGCACGTTGCCATCTGTGCCGGGTGGAGGGTGGCGAAGCGTCACAATGTCCCCCTGGGGGTGGACGAGGAGCGGTAGCACCCCCAGAGAAGCGCAGGGTTGTGAACACAGTCAAGCGATTCTCTTATATTGACTTGTGAACGCTAAGGTTTGGCGCCAAGGGGCCGGAGAACGTGGGGTGATGGGTGTGGACGCCGGGGAACTCCTCGACGAACGCTTCCGGGTCGAAGAGGCGCTTGACCAGGGCGGCATGGGAAGCATCTGGACGGCGACCGAGCTGATGACCGGTCAGCGTGTCGCGGTCAAGGTCCTCCGCCTCGACGCCTACACGCTGGGCCGCTTGAGCCCCGCCGACCGCGTACGACGCCGGGCCGAGCTGCTTAAGCGGTTCGAGCGCGAGGGCGCAGTCCTCGATGAGCTCGACCACCCCGGGATACCGCGTCTCCTTCACCGGGGCTACCTGGACGAGGAGCCGTACTTGGTCATGGAGTACGTCGATGGGATCAACCTGCGCGAATTTCTCGACCGGCGGCGTCCGTTTCCCTTCGGCGCGGCGATCGCCGTGGCGTTCCAGATCGCCGAAGCCCTCGTGCATGCCCATGGCCACGGGGTGGTCCATCGCGACCTGAAACCCGACAACATCGTGGTCGCCCATTGCGACGGTACGGTGAAGCTGCTCGATTTCGGCATCGTGCACCTCACCGACCCGGATGCCACCCGCTATACGGCGCTCGGGGACACGCCCGGCAGCGCCGGCTACATGGCACCGGAGCAGATCCGCGGCCAGCACGACATCTTGCCCGCCGCTGATGCCTATGCCTTCGGCTGCCTCCTGTTCGAACTCCTCGCAGGGGAGCGCCCCTTCGAGGCCAGGCCGGACCGCAGCATGAACATCCAACATCTGGAGGACCTGCCACGCCGCCTGCGGTCCATCAATGTGGGCATTCCCGAGGACCTCGACGATCTCGTGTGGGACCTCCTGGCCAAGAGCCCCGCCGACCGGCCTGCCGGGATCGTCGACGTCCTCGACGTCCTGCGCAGGTATGTGCCCCGGCCCGGAGATCCGGCGCCGGACCCGGAGCTGTACCCGGACCCCACCGCCCGGTACCGGCTGGGGGGACGCCGGGTCCAGCCGCGCACGGAGACCCCCGGAGGCGGCCGCCGCCCTGCCCGCCGTACCGCCCGCCGGCGAGGGAGCTGGTTGAGCCGTGGCGAGTTCGGCTGCCGGATCGAGCTGGCCCGCTCGGAGTTCTTGACGGAGGGGCCGGGTGATCAATGTGCCGCGCTGGGTGTGCTCCTGCCCAAGGCGGCATCGGATTGGGGCATGCTCGAACCCGTTGTCGTGCAAGCGCAATTGCTCTGCGCCGACATTGCACGACTCGACGGCGACACGGATCGCGCACACCACATGTACCGGGCAGTGGTGGCCGGCACCGGCCGGTGGGCGCCGGCCACCCTGCGGCCGCTCGTCCTGGAAGCGGAGTTCGGCGTCGCAGAGTGTCTGGTTCCGGCAGGGGACATCCAGGGAGCTCTTGCCGGCTGGCGTGACGCCACCCGCCAGTTGGAGGGGCTTGACCCGGTGCCGCCGCGGCTGGTCGAGCGTTGCCGGGAGATCGCCCTGGAGCTCGGCGAGCGGGGGCGCGAGGCCGAGGTGGCGGCCGTGATCACCCACTTGCCGAGGCTTTAGGTTACGCGCCCGGCAACCGTCCGGCGGCGAGCAGGTCCCCGAGCGAACTGGTCAGTTCGCTTCCCACCGCCTTCAACCCGTCGATACCACGCTCGAATGCGGAAACCTTCCGGTAGATATCGCCGTACCGCCGTTGTTCCGCCAAGGAGAATCTGGGCACCTGCAGGCGGCGTACGTCGATGCGCGACGAGGTCGACGCGTGAGTGCCCGCTTGCCGGACGTTGGCGGGCGCGCGGAGACAGCCGGCGAGGAACCAGGGATCGAGCACAGCGGGGTCGACACGCAGGGCCAGTACCTGAGGTCCCAGAACGGACGGTGCGTCTGTTTCGATCCGGGCGTCGAACGATCGGGCGAGCGTACAGACGATGACGTCCTGCGAGGCGGTGACCGTCAGGGAACCGTCCCGTTCACCCCGAGCCACGGCCGCCGCGGGTAGCCATAGCTCCGGTAGTCCGGGGAGGGGAGGACCGATGAGCACACGAGCCTCGTCCTCCCCGCGCTCCCCTCGCCGCACCAGGGGCTCGGGCAGGGTCTGGCCTGTCAGAATCTCCACTGCTTCGGCCCGTTCCAGCTCGGCGACGCTGATGAGGGGTATGGCGTCGCCGTCGGGCGCAGGGGCCAGTGTCGACAGCGCCCGCGAGGCGTCGTGCAGCTCACCCATGTGCACGTCGAACCGCGCCCAGGCACGCCTGAGATCGACCATGGTCGCCGCCCGGCTGCCGGGAATGTGCCGTGCTGGAGTGAGATCCACCCGTTCGTCCAGCAGCTCGACCACCGGGATCGAGATACTGCCATGCCCGATCCGGCCCTCCAGGGACTTCACCACCTGCGCTGTCACGGACGCCCAGTCGAAACCGCCACCGTCGCCCGCGGTCGGATGCAGGCCGTGCGTGGCGTCGATCAGCAGAACCTCGGGTTGGGTGTCCCTCTGCCCGGACGAGCCCTCGGGACTGAGCACCCATAGGTGCAACCCGACCCCGTAGGGCGGAGCGGCACCCGGTGGCAGGGCGATCACGGCCCGTAGCACACCGGCCCGCAGGAGGCCGGCACGGATCCGGCGCCCGGCGCGGCGTGCTGCGACAGCAGGGGGCAGTACCAGGACGGCAACCCCCTCGGGGGCCAGGGACGCCACTGCGTGCTGGACCCACGCCAGCTCCGACTCGGTACGTGGTGGCTGCCCGTACACCCAGCGCATGTCCGTCGCGAGCTCACCGTGCCCCCAGTCGCGTTCGTTCGACGGAGGGTTGCACAACACCACGTCGGCCCGAGCCGCGGCATGCGCATCGGCTCGCAGCGTGTCACCCACGGCGACGGCGAGATTCGACAGATCGCTTGCGATCTGCCCAGCCAGGGCGAGGCGTGCCGTGGTCAGGGCCGCCAGCACCGGGTCACTGTCCTGTGCCCTGAAGCCGAGCGCCCTCTCCCCACCGTTCCACCGGCGCCCTGCGGCCAGAAGCAGGGACCCGGACCCGCAAGCAGGGTCCAGGACGGTGTGCACGGGCCCACAGTGAACGCTCCGAGCCACCGTGGCCACGAGCTCGGCGAGCGGCTCCGGAGTCACCGTGATGTGCCGGACATGGGCCCGCAGCCAGCGCTCCAGGAGCTGATGGAAGGCCTGCGGGCCACAACCGGGCCCGACCAGCTGCACCGTGCGATCGAGCAAATCGGACTGAGGCCCGTCCAGGGGCGGCAGTGCCGTCAGGACGTGGGGTGCTTCGGCTCCGCTCAGCCGCAGACCGACCCGGGCCACGATCCCGCCCGCTGCATCCCGGTCCCCCAGAGCCTCGTACTCGGGCCACAGCCGGTCCCATGGGCTCACGGGAGACTTGATCTTGTTTTCCTGCCGGAGCCAGTCCTCGACCTCGTCCAGAGAGAACTGGGGGCTGGTGTCAGTGCCTCCCACAGGCGTGGGAAAGGTCTCGTAGCGTCGGCGCCAGTTGCTGACGGCTGCCCGGCCGACCCCGGCGATGCGCGCGATCTCGGCGAGCGTCACGGAAACCGAGGACGGACCTGCGGACTTGGTCATGAGCCCCTCCGGAAGATGCGTGACCTGCCGTGTCATGTGCGGGGCACTCAGTGTCGGTGCGCGGCTCAAGGTAGCATGCGTCGCTTGACTCAGTTCATGTGCGGGCAGCCTCCTGCGCCGACGGCACGAACCGGCTCGGCTCACCCGTCCAGGAGACGTACAGTGCCTCCCGTGCGCGGGTGCAGGCGACGAACAACAGGCACCGCTCGCGCAACATATCGGAGTCGTGCTGGAGTGGGTCGACTGCTGCCGGCGTCACCTCGCGTGCGAATGGCAGGGCGGTCGCCGTCACCCCGAGGACCGCCACGCACCGGAACTCAAGGCCCTTCATCGCGTGCATCGTGGCCAGCCGTACCCCGGGTACATCCGGGCCGAGTTTGTCACGGACTCTAGCCACGGGGATGCCGGCCGAGTCGAGTCTGTCGTACGCCTTGTCGAGCAGGAGGTTAAAGCGTGCGCAGACGCCGATCTCGGACGGACGGATTCCTTCTTTGATCCACTCTCTCAGCCGCTCGACGAGTGCCGTGATCTCCGCGGCCTCCGAGCCATATCCCTCGACCCTGGGCCGTCGGCTCCGCAGTAGAGAGCGGTAGCCGGCCAGGCTGTCCGTGCCTTCGCCTCCGAGGTCCTCGACGGCCACGGGCGCGAGGATGCCTGTCGACCAGCTGAGGATCTCTGCCGTACTGCGGTAGTTGACGCGCAGCCGACTCGCCCTCCCGGTGACCGCGATGCCCAATGAGCCCAGTGAGACCTTGGAGTCGTAAATGCGCTGACGGGGGTCACCGGTGAGGAACATATCGTCCTTGCTCGGTGTGACCGCGGCGCGCAGCAGCCGCCACTGAGCAGGGTGCAGGTCCTGCGCTTCATCGACCACGACATGGCTGTACTCCGGCGCGGCCTCGCCCAGCAACCGAGCGGCTCGCGCGCAGATCTGCAGGTACGTGCTCAGCCCACGTTCACGCAGCTTCGACTCGAAGAGCTGGACGGAGGGCCACAGCTGCTCACGCCGTTCGGCGGAGAGCGAGCTGCCCCGGCCCCTCCGGCGTGCGGTGCGGTACGCGTCGAGGCCGGGGATGTTCTGGGCCAGGACGACGTTACGGTATTCCTGCGCGAGGAACTGCTCCGTCCACGGGAGGTTCAGTTGCCTGACCACGCGGTGCCACATCTGCCGCTCCTCCCGGTCTCCGACGGGGGAGGGGGCCTTGCCACCCAACTCGGTGACGATCCGGAAGGCGTAGGCGTCCACCGTGGTCACATCGACCCGGGCCAGCAGAGCCGAGTAACCGTCGAGCAGTAGCGACAGTCTTTCGCGCAGGCTGGCGGCCAGGGCATTGGTGTATGTAGTGAGCAGAATCCTGCTGTCGGGCGAACGGGACAGTAAATGCTTGACACGGTGCAGTGCCACGACCGTCTTGCCCGTGCCCAGGCCCCCGGTCACCTGCGCCGGACCTCCGTACGACGTGCGGTAGGCGACCCGGCGCTGCGACGGGTGAAGGAACACCCGCCAGGCCGCGAACGGCTTCTCCAGGGCGTCCTTCAGCTCGTCCGGTCCGGTGATCAGTGTGATGCGGCTCGCGGTGTTGGCGATGGCGACGGCGAGGCTCTCGTCGGGGTCCGGCCCGGCGTTCGCCGGGCGACGTGCGGTGACGACGTCCCGGTAGACCTCCTCCGGAGTGAATCCCTCGGCGAGGTACTGCAGTACCTCGAACTGGTCCTCCGGCAGTAGTGTCCCGAACGCTTCGAGCTGCGGCTTGTCGACGACGGTGCGCACCGCACGTAACACCTGGTCGTCGATGCCCAGTTGCCGTAGCACGGTGTCGGAATGCTTCGCGAACAGCAAGGACGGAGCATCGGCCGCCGCCTTCTCCAGGGCCGGAGTCAGCTGCTCGATCGCGACGACGTTCCGTACCTCCAGGCCGCGAGTCGCCGCGTTCGTCGTGTACAGCCGTTTGGCCGCCCACGAGTAGGCGTCGTCGTGCGGAACGACTTTCACCAGGAGGAAAACGTCGCTGCCGTCGTCGGGCGCGAGAACCACACCGCGCCAGAAGTCATTGATGCGGATCGTCCGCATTCGGGGATCGCGAGCCGTGTCGACGGACTCCAGGTGCAGCCCCTTGTCCGCGTGTAGAGCAGCGACCGAGAGGCGTTGAAACTTCTCCATCGCCTTGCGCACACCGGCCTTGACAGGCTTCTCCAGCACGTCGTAGCTCTCCCAGAAGCTGCTGGCGAACGCGAGTTGCGGCACGACGTGAACTCCCCACCCCTGAACGTCACTCAGCAGTCGATCATACGGGCAGGCCGGCACACATCTGCCGGCCCACGGCCGCGATGTCCGCCAGTAGCTCGGCGGGTTTCTGGTCGAGGTTCAGTGCGTGCTGGTGGATCACGACACCGACGTGCCGGACCCGGTGAGCAGCGTGCGGTGCGTTTCCCTTCGCGTAGATGAGGTGTCCCTCTCGCAATCCGAGCGCTGTGCAGTAGGCAAGCATCTGGTACAGGTCGGCGTCCGGAAAGCCTTCCCGCTTCTCGGCCTTGTACTTGGCGTCGGCCACGGCAACCGGTGCCGACTGCGTTCCGTAGAGGACGAAGTCGGGTTTCATACGGATCGTCGCGGCCTCGTCGAGGTGGTGCGCATCCTGGAGACGGCCGGTGAAGGCCGTACCGCGCAACGCCTCCTGGAGGGCGGTCGTGACGAAGTCCTCGAAGAGCCGGTTCATGTCGAGCAGGAATCCGTCGCAGCGCAATCCTCCCGGCGCGTGATCCGCCGAGGCGCCGTCGAGGACGGCCCGGGCAAGATGCAGGGCGTGGTGGTAGCGCGCATTGAGACGGGACGGCTGCCAGGCGGGCAGCGCGTAGCCCCGGGGGAGGGCGGTTACACCGGAGAGACGGCTCCGCTGGTGGAGCAGCCGGCGGCGTACGTTCTGTGGAACGCCCGGCAGACGCAGCAAGCGCTCGACGGCGGCGCGCAGGATGCGGTTCTCCGCGATGTCGGTCGTGAACTCGTCGTACGTCACCTCCATCGGCAGCGTCGCCCCGAAACGGCGCCGTATCTGGTCGGCCTCCCGGATGCGGCCGCGGACGACCTGGGAAGTCGCCTCGGTGGACCTGTACCCCTGGAGCAGCCCCCGGGCCAGCGCGCGGTCGATCTGCCGCTCCACGGCATGGGCCAAGGCGGGCAGGAGATCACGGTGCTCGGCGACGTCCACTTGCCCGTCGCGCCAGCTGCCGCGTGGATCGAGGTTGTAGCCGAGCAGGAAGAACAGGCGGGCGATGGGCACCTTGGGCACGATCCGTATGGTGACGGCCTCGTCGGTGGTCGGCGCGGTGACAGTGATCGCTCCGACTTTGCTGCCCGCCCGCAACAGCCAGCGGCCCGGGGCGTATGGATCGGGGGAGGCCTCCGCGATCCGGCCGCCGGCGAGTACCCGCCCGACCGCGTCCGGGATGGCGTGGCTGGTCGCGGGGGCATGCTCGACGAGCTCGACGGTCGCAGTCACGCGGGCTGCTCCGGCGACTGCGGCAGCTGCTGGAGCGATTGCCGCAGCGCGGCGAGACCGTACCGCTTCTCGATGTCGACGTCCTCGCCGTAGTGGTGCTCCTCCAACAGGGGCAGGATCTTCGTACGCCAGGTCCGCTCCAGGCCACCCTCCCGGTACACGCCCTTCCTCATCAGGTAGGACGGTCCGATCCGGAAGTCCGGGTCGTCGATGCGGGTATTGAGCGCGTCCAGGAGATCGGCGGGTTCGGAGGCCCTCTCCTGGGATTCGAGCCATCTGTGCAGCAGCCGCTGCGTCGGCTCGGTGCGCGGTGACAGCTCCACGAAGGCGAAACGGCGCCGCATCGCGGCGTCGACGAGCGCGATGGAGCGATCGGCGGTGTTCATCGTGCCGATGACGAACACATTGGGTGGAAGCGCGAAGTCATCGCCGGAGTACGTCAGCCGAACCGACTTGTTCCGGTATTCCAGGAGGAAGTACAGCTCGCCGAAGACCTTGGCCAGGTTGGCACGGTTGATCTCGTCGATGATCAGAAAGTGCGGGATATGCCGGTTGCCCTCGCGGGAGGCCAGATCGGCCAGCTCGCGCAGGGGGCCGGCCGTCAGACGGAAGGCGACCTCGCGGGTCTCGGGATCCTCCTGGGGGCGGAACCCCTCGAAGAAGTCCTCGTACGTGTAGGAGGGATGGAACTGGACGAGCTTCACCTGCTCGGGCCCGCCACCGAGGAACTCCGCGAGCTTGAGTGCCAGGTAGGTCTTGCCGGTACCCGGCGGCCCGTAGAAGACCAGCTGTCGCTCGTCCCAGAGGAGATCGCGCACCTCGCGCAACCAGGATGTCTCGTGCACGAGCAGCTGAGCAGCCAGCTCGTCCGTCGGCTCCGGCAGTTCCAGCTCACGCCGGGCGGCGATGGCGGGTATCTCCACGGTCGGGTCGTGCTCGATGGACTCGGCCTCGTCCGCGAGCTCCTCGTCCGTCAGCCCGAGGCCGTCGATGACGGCCTGGACGGCCGTGAGGTCCACCACGTCATGCTGGATGGACAGTTTCTGCTGCACCTCCTCCGGCAGCTCGTCGTACGGGTACCCGGCCTCCTGCCAGGTGACGGGACGGCGGAGGTTGGACCGACGGTCCTCCGACTCCGTCTGCTCGGCCTCACCGGTGATTTCACCGATGTAGAGGCGGCCACCGGAGATGGTGCACACGGTATCGCCCGGCTTCATCCGGGAGAGGAAGGTGTGCAGCTCCTCGACGAGGTCCTGCTTCTGACCGTAGGTGGCTGCCGACTCGTAGTCCTCCTGCACGAGAGTGCGCAGCCGGTCCTTGCTGGTGCCCTGCGTGACGCCCTGCCGGAGGCGCGAGGCCGCGAGGGTCACGCGACCCTCGGGGAGCCACAGGCGC
>NZ_JBFAPH010000059.1:0-23166 GCF_040675635.1 Streptomyces sp. NPDC049577 | reverse complement strand
AGCTTCACGGTGGCGTTGGTGCCGGGCAGCGAGATCGAGCGCAGCTGCTGGTCGGTGTCGCCGTTGTTGAAGACCTGGCCGGGACCGGTACCCGCCACGTTCGCCCCATGCCCACATCGGTCCGGCCGACCGGGGTAGCAGCACAGTCGGGGCCGGCCGCGCCCGCCGCCCGGCGGCCCCGAAAATCCGATGGATCCGAATGGCGATGAATTACGTCCCTTCCATGTCGATCCGAGTCCGCGCCGCCGGAGGTGGGATGCAGTGGCAGGTTTCAGAGCACTAGCCCGAGAGGTGCGCAATCCACGGAACACGATCGCGCTGCGACGGACCTGCTTGCGCAAATGCCTCGAACGCTTTGCCCCGTACGGACACCGGGCGACCTGGCAGCATCTGTGCTCCCGTGCCGGGATCGCCCCCGACGACCGCGCCCCCGACCCCGAGCTGCTGGTCTGTGCGCTCGCCGAACTGGAGGAGGCCCGTGAGGTCTGGCTGGCCTACGAGGCCGAGTTCGCCGGACGCCGCAGGAGCGAGAAGCACGACGGCATACGCCAGCCCAGTGCCGTCGACGACTGGCACCGCAACACCTGGGGCGGCTGCGACATAGTTCCGTGCGCCTCGCCCGGCGTGCAGCCGGACGCGCGGCTCGCGGACGTGCTGCGACGGGTGATCGCGGCGATGGAATCGGCGCCGCAGGACGCCTGCCCCGTCTGCTCGCAGGAACGCATCGAATGGCGCACGGACCTGGAGCGCTACCCGCTGGAAGGACCCGTCTGCACGGACTGCGGCATCGTGGTGCCCCAGTCCGTCCTCACCCCGGCCGCGCTCTCGGCGGCCCGCCGCTACGCCTTCGCCCGCCGGTACGCGGCGGTGTGAGGCGGGCGGACCCGCCACGACGCTCTCCCGGGGCCGCCCGAGGGCCCCGGGGGATCACCGCTGGGGGTCGGCCTTCCGCTCCCCGTAGAGCATCGAGCCCGAGCCGAGCACGCCGAAGCGGTCGTCCGGGTTCGACAGGGCGCACTTGTCGAGGGAGAGACAGCCGCAGCCGATGCAGTCGTCCAAGTGGTCGCGCAACTTGGCGAGCTGGGCGATGCGCCGGTCCAGCTCGACGCGCCACGTCTCCGACAGCCGCGCCCAGTCCTCACGGGTGGGGGTGCGCTCGTCGGGGAGCTCGACGAGCGCCGCGCGAATGGTGGCCAGCGGGATGCCCACGCGCTGGGCGGCGCGTATGAAGGCGACCCGGCGCAGCGCGTCGCGGTCGTAGCGACGCTGGTTGCCCGGGGTGCGGCGGCTGCTGATCAGGCCCTTGGACTCGTAGAAGTGCAGCGCGGACACGGCCGCGCCGCTGCGGGCCGCCAGCTGCCCGACGGTGAGTTCCTGGACCTTCTGCGAAAGTTGCGGCACATCCGGAACTCTACGTCAGACGGTACGCTGAGCGAGCGCTTGTACGACTGGTGCGACGGCCGGTGCGACGGAGGCGGTGTGATGGCGGAGCCCAGGATCTTCTCCTCGCCCGGGGAGCTGCGGGCGGCGGTCGGCGAGGAGTTCGGGCCGAGCGACTGGCTCGCCGTGGACCAGCGGCGGATCGACCTCTTCGCGGAGGCGACCGGGGACCACCAGTGGATCCACGTCGACCCCGCCCGCGCGGCGGCCGGCCCCTTCGGCACCACGATCGCGCACGGCTATCTCACGCTCTCCCTGCTGCCGGCCTTCCTGCCGCAGCTGCTGCGCGTGGAGAACGTCCGCATGGGCGTCAACTACGGGGTGAACAAGGTCCGTTTCCCCGCCCCCGTGCCCGCTGGTTCGCGGCTGCGCGCCACGGCCCGGCTGGCCGGGGTGACGGAGGTGCCCGGCGGCCTCCAGGTGACCGCGGTGGTCACCGTCGAGCGGGAGGGCGGCGACAAGCCGGTGTGCGTGGCGGAGGCGGTCAGCCGGTACCTGTGGTGACGTCCGCGGAGCAGCCGACCATGCGCAGGACGAGCGAGGCGTAGAGCTCGCCGACCTCCTCGGGGGTGCGCCGGCCGCCCGCGTCGAACCAGCGCGCGACGTCGATGCACAGCGACACCACGGCGAGCGCCGTGCCGCGCACGTCCGGGACGTCGAAGACACCCTCCGCGACGCCGTCCTCGATGATGGCCCGCACGGCCGCGTCGGTCTCCCGGCGCAGCGCCACGATCTCCGCGTGGTGCTCCTCGCCGAGCGCCCCCAGCTCGTACTGCACCACGCGCGCGGTGGTGTGGTGCTCGGCGTGCCAGCGCACGAAGCGGCGCACGGCGTCGGCGAGCCGCTCGCCCGGCCCGGCCGCCCGGTCGCGCGCGGTGCGCAGGATGCCGAGCGCGAGCCGGTGCCCGACACCGCTGATCCGGTAGAGCAGCTCTTCCTTGGTGCGGTAGTGGATGTAGAGCGCGGCGGGGCTCATGCCGGCCCGTGAGGCGATGTCGCGGGTGGTCGTGGCGTGGTAGCCGCGTTCGGCGAAGGCCTGCACGGCGGCGGTCAGCAGCCGACGGGCGGCCTCCGGCGTGACGTCCGCCCACTCCGCGTCCATACCGTTGCCCCGCTCTCCCGGCCCCGGCGGGCCGTCGTCGACAGGACGAACACCCTACCCCCCGGGCTGAGCAAGCGCTTAGTGAACGCCGGGGTGCGTAGCGGCCGGGCGGGCCGGGCATGCATCCGGACATCGGGGGAGGGGGTGTCCCATGGCCCGTACGACACCATCGCGATTCCGGTTCGACCGCCTCGGCACGCTGCCGGTGGCGGCCGCGGTGCTCACGGCCACCGTGGCGCTGTATCTCGTGTTCGTGGTCTTCGGCAACGTCACGGACTTCGGCACCAACCGGGACTTCGTCCGCCATGTGCTCGCGATGGACACGACCTTCGGCGATCCGGACCTGATGTGGCGCGCGATCACCTCGACCGCCCTCCAGGACCTCGCCTACGTCGCCATCATCGTCTGGGAGGCGCTGACGGCGGCGGTGCTCGTCCTCGCCACGGCCCGGTGGCTGCGCGCCCTGCGGGCCCCCACCGGCTACGGCGGCGCCCGGCGGACCACGACGCTGGGGCTGCTGATGTTCATGCTGCTGTTCGGGGTGGGGTTCCTGGCGATAGGCGGCGAGTGGTTCGCGATGTGGCAGTCCTCGCACTGGAACGGCGTCGAGGCGGCGGTGCGGAACCTGCTGCTGGCGGGGGTGGTGCTGGTGGTGGTGCACCTGCCCGCCGAGCGGTGGGACGGCGGCTCCTGACCCGCCGCCCCGCCTACGGCGCGTCCACCGTCACCGTGAAGGAGAACCGGTCCCCGCGGTAGCGGATCAGCGCGACGTCCACCACCCGCCCCGACTCGTCGTACGTCACCCCGGTGTAGTGCAGGATCGGGCTCAGCAGCGGCACCGCGAGCAGGCGTGCCGTCTCCGGGTCCGCCAGCCGTGCCTCGACGGTGTCGGTGATGCGGCTGATGCGCACCCCGACCGCGTCGCGCAGCACCTTGGTCATGGGCCAGCGGGCGAGGTCGGCCAGGTCGATGCGGTCGGCGAGCTCGGGACGGATCAGGTTCTCCGCCCAGTTCGTCGGCTCGCCGGTGGTCTCGTCGCAGCGCAGCCGGCGGTAGGCCACGGCCTCGCCCACGTCCGGGAAGTGCTCGGCCAGTTCGGCGGGGACCGGGACGGGACCGTGGCCCAGCACGGTCGTGCGTTCGCCGGACTGCTGGGCCACGATGGTGTCCACCGAACCGAGCAGCCGCACGGGCGAGCCGCGCTGGGCGCTCGGTTCGATGAAGGTGCCGCGCCGGCGGTGGCGGCTGATGAGCCCCTCCGCCTCCAGCTCCTTGAGGGCCTGCCGCATGGTGAGCACGCTGACGCCGTAGTGCGTGGCCAGGGCGTCCTCGGTGGGCAGCCGCAGCGGGTCCTCGGGCCGCCGCCCGAGTATGGAGGCGCGCAGGGACTGCGACACCTGGTACCAGAGCGGCAGCTTGCGGTTGAGTTCGAGGGAGTCGGGGGCGAAGGTGGTCACCTGTGGTCAGCCTCCGGTGACCCAGTGGCGCTCCAGGCCCTGCCACACCGCGTCGTAGTCGGACTGGAGGAAGTCGGCGCGGGCGGCCCGCGGGGTCAGCGCGATCGGCCAGCGGGTCTCGAACATGAAGGCCAGGCCGTCGTCGACCTTGCGGGGGACGAGCTCGGCCGCGCTGGCCTTCTCGAAGGTGTCCCGGTCCGGGCCGTGGGCCGACATCATGTTGTGCAGCGAGCCGCCGCCCGGCACGAAGCCCCCCTCACCGGCCGTCTTGGCGTCGTAGGCGCCCTCGATCAGCCCCATGTACTCGCTCATCACGTTGCGGTGGAAGTACGGCGGGCGGAAGGTGTCCTCGCCGACCAGCCAGCGCGGCGCGAAGACCACGAAGTCGACCCCGGCCAGGCCGGGCGTGTCGGAGGGCGAGGTGAGCACCGTGAAGATCGACGGGTCCGGGTGGTCGTAGCTGATCGAGCCGATGACGTTGAAGCGGTGCAGGTCGTAGACGTACGGGACGTGGTTGCCGTGCCAGGCGACCACGTCCAGCGGCGAGTGGTCGTACGTCGCGGCCCAGAGGTTGCCGCAGAACTTGTTGACCACCTCGACCGGGCCCTCGGTCTCCTCGTACGCGGCGACCGGCGCGAGGAAGTCCCGGGCGTTCGCGAGCCCGTTGGCGCCGATGGGGCCGAGGTCGGGCAGGGTGAAGGCCCGGCCGTAGTTCTCGCAGACGTACCCCCGGGCGCTCGCGTCCAGCAGCTCGACCCGGAAGCGCACGCCGCGCGGGATCAGCGCGATGTGCCCGGGCTCGGCCCGCAGCAGTCCGAACTCGGTGCGCAGCAGCAGCCCGCCGTGCTGGGGGACGATCAGCAGCTCGCCGTCGGAGTCGCTGAAGACGCGGTTCGTCATCGAGGCGTTGGCGGCGTAGAGGTGGATGGCCATGCCGCTGCGCTGCGCGGCGTCGCCGTTGCCGCCCAGGGTCCACAGGCCGGCCAGGAAGTCCGTGCCCCCGGGCGGCTCGGGCAGCGGGTTCCAGCGCAGCCGGTTGGGGTCGGGGACGGCCTCGGTGAAGGGCGCGCCGCTCAGCGTGCCGTTGTCGATCCGGACGAACGGCGGGTGGGCCGCCGACGGCCGGATGCGGTACAGCCACGACCTGCGGTTGTCGTGCCGCGGCTCGGTGAAGGCGGTGCCGCTCAGCTGCTCGGCGTACAGCCCGAGCGGTGCGCGCTGCGGTGAGTTGCGCCCGTGGGGCAGCGCGCCCGGGACGGCCTCGCTGCTGTGCTCGTTGCCGAAGCCGGACGAGTACGCCAGCCCCTCGGCGGTCTTCCGCGCCTGCTCGTTGCCCGTACCGCTCATCGCCTGCTCCCGCTTTCCGGAGGGATTCCTATGGATGACCGTAGGATTACCGCCCCGGCGCGTCAATGGATCAGCGGGAAACCGCTGACCGGAGCGCACCGTTCCAGGCCAAATCCCTCACGGAATCTGTCGATCGGGCGTACCGGTCGGTAGGGTCGGTCGGGTGCCCCGACCGGCACGCGCACCGACATCGCGAGGAGACGGCCTTGATCGCGCACGACGGGATGTTCATCGACGGCAGCTGGCGGCCCGCCGCCGGGGGCGGGACGATCGAGGTCGTCAACCCGGCGGACGAGCAGGTCATCGGGACCGTCCCGGCCGGTACCGCGGAGGACGTGGACGCCGCCGTGCGGGCGGCCCGCGCCGCGCTGCCCGGCTGGGCCGCCACGCCGCCCGCGCGCCGCGCCGAGTACCTGACCGCCCTGCGGGACGCGCTCGCCGCCCGGCAGGAGGAGATCGCCGCCACCGTCGTGGCGGAGCTGGGCTCGCCGATCGGCTTCGCCCAGCGTGTGCACGCCGGTCTGCCCGTCGCGGTCGCCTCGTCCTACGCCGAACTGGCCCTCAACCACCCGTTCGAGGAACAGATCGGCACGTCCACCGTGCTGCACGAGCCGGTCGGCGTCGTCGGCGCCATCACCCCGTGGAACTACCCGCTCCACCAGATCGTGGCCAAGGTCGCCCCGGCGTTCGCGGCCGGCTGCACCGTGGTCCTCAAGCCCGCCGAGGACACCCCGCTGACCGCACAGCTGTTCGCCGAGTGTGTGGCGGCGGCCGAGCTGCCGGCCGGTGTGTTCAACCTCGTCACCGGCCTCGGCCACGTCGCCGGCCAGGCGCTCGCCGAGCACGAGGGCGTGGACCTGGTGTCCTTCACCGGCTCGACCGCCGTCGGACGGAAGATCGGCGCGATCGCCGGGGGCGCGGTCAAGCGCGTCGCCCTCGAACTCGGCGGGAAGTCCGCCAACGTCATCCTGCCGGGCGCCGACCTCGAGCGCGCCGTCCGCGCGAACGTCGCCGACGTGTGCCGCAACGCCGGGCAGTCCTGCAACGCCCTCACCCGCATGCTCGTACCCGCCGACCGCTACGACGAGGCCGTCGCGATCGCCGCCGAGGCGGTGGCCGAGTTCGTCCCCGGCGACCCCGCCGACCCCGCCACCCGCATCGGGCCGGTCGTCAACGCCGCGCAGCGGGACCGCGTCCGCGGCTACATCCGCCGGGGCGTCGAGGAGGGCGCCCGCCTGGCCGCCGGCGGCCCGGAGGCCCCCGAGGGCCGCGAGAAGGGCTACTACGTGCGACCCACCGTCTTCGCCGACGTCACCCCCTCGATGACCATCGCCCGGGAGGAGATCTTCGGCCCCGTCCTGTCGGTCATCCGCTACGAGGACGAGGAGGAGGCGCTGCGCATCGCCAACGACAGCGTCTACGGCCTCGCCGGCGCGGTCTGGGCGGCGGACGAGGACACCGCCGTGGCCTTCGCCCGGCGCATGGAGACCGGCCAGGTCGACATCAACGGCGGCCGCTTCAACCTCCTCGCACCCTTCGGCGGCTACAAGCAGTCGGGCGTCGGACGGGAGATGGGCCGGCACGGCCTGGCCGAGTACCTCCAGACGAAGTCGCTCCAGTTCTGATGGTCCGCGCAGCCGTACTGCCCGCCGTGGGCGCGCCCCTGGAGATCGCAGAGATCGAGCTGCCCGCGCCGGGCCCGGACCAGGTGCGGGTCCGGCTCGCGGCGGCCGGGGTGTGCCACTCCGACCTGTCCCTGTCCGACGGCACCCTGCGCCAGCCCGTCCCGGCCGTGCTCGGGCACGAGGGCGCGGGCACGGTCGTCGCCGTCGGGGAGGGCGTGCGCCACGTCGCGCCCGGCGACCGCGTCGTCCTCAACTGGGCGCCGTCCTGCGGCTCCTGCCACTTCTGCGGTCTCGACGAGCCGTGGCTGTGCACCGACGCCGCCGCCACGGCCGCCGTGCCCTACGCCACCCGCCGCTCCGACGGCAGCCCGCTCTACCCGGGCCTGGGCACGGCCGTCTTCGCCGAGGAGACGGTCGTACGGGCGCACGCCGTGCTGCCCCTCCCGGAGGGCGTACCGCTCACCGAGGCCGCCCTGCTGGGCTGCGCGGTGCTCACCGGGTACGGGGCGGTGCGGCACAGCGCCCGGGTGCGCGCCGGGGAGTCCGTCGCCGTCTTCGGCGCCGGCGGGGTCGGGCTGGCCACCCTGCAGTCCGCGCGGCTCGCCGGTGCGGACACGATCGTCGCCGTCGACGTCTCGCCGGCGAAGGAGGAGCTCGCGCGCCGGGCCGGCGCGACGCACTTCGTCCTGGCGCCGGAGGCCAAGCGCATCCGCGAGCTCACCGGCGGCCACGGCGCCGACGTGGCCTTCGAGTGCGCGGGCCGCGCGGAGAGCATCCGCGCCGCCTGGTCCTCGACCCGGCGCGGCGGCCGTACGACGGTCGTCGGCATCGGCGGCAAGGACGAGCAGGTCACCTTCTCGGCCCTGGAACTCTTCTATTTTGGGCGGACCCTCTCGGGCTGCGTCTACGGCAACTCGGACCCGGCCCGGGACGTCCCGGTGATCGCGGAACATGTCCGGGCGGGACGGTTCGACCTCGCCGGCCTGGTGACGGACCGCATCCGGCTGGAGGCCATACCGGGCGCGTTCGAGGCGATGACGGCCGGAAAGGGCGGCAGATCGCTGGTCGTCTTCCCCTGACCGGGGGCGCAGCCCCCGGTCACCCGTGGCGCCGCAGCTCCCGCCGCGCCAGCGACCGCTGATGCACCTCGTCCGGGCCGTCGGCAAGGCGCAGCGTCCGCGCCGCGGCCCAGAGCTCCGCCAGGGGATGGTCCTGACTCACCCCGCCCGCGCCGTGCAGCTGCACCGCCTTGTCGATGATGTCCACCACCGTCCGCGGCGTGGCGATCTTGATCGCCTGGATCTCCGTGTGCGCGCCCCGGTTGCCGACCGTGTCCATCAGCCAGGCCGTCTTCAGCACGAGCAGCCGCAGCTGCTCCACCGCGACCCGCGAGTCCGCGATCCACTCCTGGACCACGCCCTGCGCGGCGAGCGGCTTGCCGAAGGCGGTGCGGGCGAGCGCGCGCCGGCACATGAGCTCGATGGCCCGCTCGGCCATGCCGATCAGCCGCATGCAGTGATGGATGCGGCCCGGGCCCAGGCGGGCCTGGGCGATGGCGAAGCCGCTGCCCTCCTCGCCGATGAGATGGTCCGCCGGGACCCGCGCCCCGTCGAAGACGACCTCCGCGTGGCCACCGTGGTAGTGGTCCTCGTAGCCGTAGACCCGCATGGCGCGGCGGATCTCGACGCCGGGCGTGTCCCGGGGGACGAGGATCATCGACTGCCGGCGGCGGACGTCGGGCCCGTCGGGATCGGTCTGGCCCATGACGATGAACACCGCGCAGTCCGGGTGCAGCGCACCGGAGATGTACCACTTGCGGCCGGTGACGACGTATGTGTCGCCGTCCCGCTCGATGCGCGTCTCGATGTTGGTGGCGTCCGAGGAGGCCACCTCGGGCTCCGTCATCGCGAAGGCACTGCGGATCTCGCCCGCCAGCAGCGGCTCCAGCCAGCGCTTGCGCTGGGCCTCGGAACCGAACCCGGCCAGGACCTCCATGTTTCCGGTGTCGGGCGCCGCGCAGTTCAGCGCGGTGGGGGCGAGCTGCGGGCTGCGGCCGGTGATCTCGGCGAGCGGCGCGTACTGGAGGTTGGTCAGCCCGGCCCCGTACCCGGAATCCGGAAGGCCGTGCTGGTTTGTCAGGAAGAGGTTCCACAGGCCCCGCCGCCGCGCCTCGGCCTTGAGCTCCTCGACGACCGGCGGCACGTCCCACGGCGAGGCGAGCCCCGCCCGCTGCTCCTCGGCGACCGCCTCCGCGGGGTGGACGTGCTCGTCCATGAAGGCCAGCAGCCGGCCGCGCAGTTCCTCGGTGCGCGCGTCGAAAGCGAAGTCCATGGTGCTCAGCCCTTCAGTCCGTTCAGGCCGGTCAGCCCGCGCTCGATGAAGAGCGGTACGAGCTCGCCGATCCGGTCGAAGCCCGGGCCGACGGTCTGGCCGAGCGTGTAGCGGTAGTGGATGCCCTCCAGGATCACCGCGAGCTTGAAGTAGGCGAAGGCCGTGTACCAGGGCAGGGCGCCCACCTCCCGGCCGGAGCCGGCGGCGTAGCGCTCGACGAGTTCGGCCGGATCGGGATGGCCCGGGGCGTCGCGCGTCGCGGCGACGGGGGAGCCGGGGACGTCGTGCTGCTCGCTGTACATCACCAGCAGGCCGAGGTCGGTCAGCGGGTCGCCGAGGGTGGACATCTCCCAGTCCAGCACGGCGGCGATGCGGCCGTCCGGTCCGGCCAGGACGTTGTCGAGCCGGTAGTCGCCGTGCACCACGGCCGGCGCCGGCGAGTCCGGCAGCGTCTCGCCGAGCCGCCGGTGCAGCTCGTCGACGCCGGGCAGGTCCCGGTTCCGCGAGGCCGTCAACTGCTTGCCCCAGCGCGCCAGCTGGCGCCCCAGGAAGCCCTCCGGGCGCCCGAAGTCCGCGAGCCCCACGGCCGCGGGATCCACCGCGTGCAGGCTCACGAGCGTGTCGACGAGCCCCAGCACCACCTCGCGCGTCCGCTCCGGGCCGAGCGCCCTCAGCTGTGCGGCACTGCGGTACGGCACGCCGTCGACGTGCTCCATGACGTAGAAGGGCGCTCCGATGACGTCCTCGTCCTCGCACAGCAGCACCGTTCCCGGCACGGGCACGTCGGTGCCGCGCAGCGCGCTGATGACACGGTGTTCGCGGCGCATGTCGTGGGCGGTGGCCAGCACATGGCCCAGCGGCGGGCGCCGGACGACCCAGCGTCCGGTGCCGTCGGTGACGGCGTAGGTCAGGTTCGACCGCCCGCCCTCGATGAGCCGCGCGGTCAGGGGCCCGCGCACCAGGCCCGGGCGTTCACGGTCCAGCAGGGCCCGGAGCCGGTCGAGGCCGAGGCCGGGCGGATTGGCTGTGCTCATCGCGTGACTCCTCGGGGGAGTGAGGGGGAGCGTCCGGGATCATGATGCCGACCGGTCGGTATGGCGTCCAGGGCACGGCCGCTCCCGCGGTGCCTCACGCGTGGCAGGCGATCGGTTTTCCGCCGTTCATGGTCATCATGTCGCCCAGGGCGACCGGCAGGTCCAGCGGCGTCCCCGGCGGCAGGCCCTCGATCTCCGCGTAGGCGCGGTGCAGATTGGCCACCAGCCGCTCGCTCTCGCGCAGTGCGCCGAACTCGCCGAGGTCCGCGGCCTGTGCGGCCTCCAGCGGGGTGCGGCCGGCGGCGTGGGCGGTGCGGGCCAGCTCCTCGACCCAGCGCAGATAGCGCTCGACGGTGTCGTACACGCCCGGGTCCGTGACCCGGCCGTGGCCCGGCACCACGACCTCCGCGTCCAGCTCCCGCAGCACCTCCACGGCCCGCAGCGAGCCGCTGAGCGATCCCATCAGGAGGAACGGGGTGCCGCCGTTGAAGATCAGGTCTCCGGTGAAGACCACGCGCCGCTCCGGCAGCCAGACGATCGTGTCGCCGACCGTGTGCGCGACGCCGGGGTGGATCAGCCGGACCTCGGTGTCACCCATGTGCAGGGTGAGACTGCCGGTGTAGGTGACGGTGGGCGGGGTGATCGTGACGTCGCCGTAGTCCACATCGGGCCAGATGCCGTGCAGTTGCAGCCCCGCCGCGAGGACCTCGCGGCGGCAGTCGGCGTGGCCGACGACGGTCGCCTCGGGGAAGACGCAGTTGCCGTAGGTGTGGTCGCCGTGGTGGTGGGTGTTGACCACGGTGGTGGGCGGCGGCGCGCCGTCGGCGGTGACGGCGTCCCGCAGCAGGTGCGCCCGCCGTACGGTCGCGGCGGTGTCCACCAGCAGGGTGCGGCCCCCGCCCGTGACGAAGCCCGCGTTGTTCAGGCACCAGCCGCCGTCGGGCTGGACGAACGCGCGGACCCCCGGCCCGAGCGGAACGGTGTACGGCTCGGCGCCGGTCGTGACGTCGGACAACGTGTAAGACCTTCCCTCGCGGCCCGCGCGCCGCTCGCGCGGGTCCGACTGTCCGTCAGAATACGGGCGGGCCGGGGCGGGTGGGCCCCGGGCCCGGATTCAGCCGCGGTGCTCCAGGCCCGGGCGGAGCCGCTCCAGGAGGCCGTAGAGCGTGGTGCGCTCGTCCTCGTCGAGGGCGTCGAGCGCGCTGTGGGTGGCCTGCATCTCGCCTCGTACCCGCTGGATGATCTCGCGGCCCTCGTCGGTGGCCACGACGTTCTTCACCCGGCGGTCACCGGGGTCCGGCTCGCGGCGCACCAGGCCGCGGGCCTCCAGGCGGTCGACGATGCCCGTGACGTTGGAGGCGTCGCACACCAGCAGCGTGGCCAGGCCGCGCATCGGGACCGGGCCCTTGAGCTGGGCGAGCAGCTTGGCCTGCACGGACGTCAGGCCGTGGCGGGCGGCCGCCGCCGCGAAGTCCTGCCACTGGGCGGTGCCGAGCGCCGCCACCAGCTCCAGGAGCTGCGCCTTGGAGGGGGGCGAGGAGGGGGCCGAGGGGGGTGGGCTCATGGTTCGAGTCTACTCAAGAGCTTGAGTTCTTAAATCATTAACTTGACTACCTGAAGTATCTCGGCTTACCGTTCCCTGGTTGCTTGACGATTTCAAGCATCCATGTCGTGAAGTAACCAGAAGTCGTGAAGTAACGAGAAGGACAGCCCGACACCCATGACCTCCGCACGGACCGAGACCTCGCAGCGGAACGAGACGGTCATCGTCTTCGCCCTGAGCCTGGCCGCCATGGTCGTCTCGATGATGCAGACGCTCGTCGTGCCGATCCTCGGCCTCATCCAGAACGACCTGCACACCAGCTCCGCCAACGTCAGCTGGGTCACCACCGCCACCCTGCTCTCCGCCGCCGTCTTCACGCCCCTGCTCGGCCGCTTCGGCGACCAGCACGGCAAGAAGCAGACCCTGGTCGGCGTGCTGATCCTCATGGTCGCCGGCTCGGTCCTGGCCGCCGTGACGCACTCCCTGCTCTGGCTGATCGTCGGCCGGGTCATGCAGGGCGCCGCCACCGCCATCTTCCCGCTGGCCCTCTCCGTGCTCCGCGAGGAGATCCGCCCGGCCAAGCTGCCCGGCGCGATGGCCATGGTCAGCGGCACCCTCGCCTTCGGCAGCGGCCTGGCGCTCGTCGCCACCGGCCTGCTCACCTCGGGCGACGACGCCGACTACCGCAGCGCCTTCTGGCTGGCCACCGGCCTGGCCGCGCTCGCCCTGCTCGCCGTCGTGCTGCTCGTCCCCGCCACCCGCGAGACCACCGGCGGCCGCACCGACGTCCTCGGCGCGCTGTCCCTGGCCGGCACGCTCGTCCTGCTGCTCCTGCCGATCACCCAGGGCCACGAGTGGGGCTGGTCCTCCGCCCGCACGCTCGGCTGCTTCGCCGGCGCCGTCGTCATGGCGGCGATCTGGACGCTCGTCGAGCGCAAGGTCCGCGAGCCGCTCGTCGACATGCGGATGTTCGTCCACCGGCCGGTGCTCTTCGCCAACCTCGCCGGCCTGCTCGTCGGCTTCGGCTCCTTCGCCCTCTTCATCGGCGTCTCGTACCTCGTCCAGATGCCGTCGAAGATCACCGGCTACGGCTTCGACGCCAGCGTGCTGCGCGCCTCCGTGGAGTACCTGCTGCCGAGCACGATCGTCTCGCTGCTCGCCGCCCCCATCGGCGGCCAGCTCGTCCGCCACAAGGGCCCGCGCCTGGTGCTGCTGCTCGCCTCCCTGCTCGGCACCGCGGGCTTCGTGTGGATCGCCCTCGACCACGACCACACGTTCTCCGTCATCGCCGCCGGCATGTTCGTCGGCGCGGCCATCAGCTTCGGCTACGCCGCCATGCCCGCGGTGATCGTTGCCAGCGTGCCGCACCACCAGACCGGCATAGCCAACGGCATCAACTCCATCTCCCGCTCCACCGGCAGCGCCATCGGCAGCGCGATGATCACCACGGTCCTCGCCTCCAAGAGCATCGAGCACCTGCCCCCGGGCGTGCCCAAGCTGCCGGCCGAGAGCCAGTTCACCCTCACCTTCGTCATCGCGGGCTCGGCGCTCGTCCTGGTGGCCCTGGTCGCCGGGCTGGGACTGCGCAGGATCAGCACGCTCGGCACGGCACCGGTGGCGGGCTCCACGCCCGCGTCCGACGCTGAGACCGCACCCGCCGCGCGCTGAGCACGCGGGAACCCTCGGAAGGACCGACATGACCACGATGAAAGCCGTCAGCTACCGGACCTACGGCGGACCCGAGGTCCTGGAGTACGGCGACCGCCCGATGCCCAAGGTCGGACCGGACTCCGTCCTGGTCCGGGTGAAGGCCGCGGCCGTCAACCCCGTCGACTGGAAGACCCGGTCGGGCTACCTCGACCCCATGCTGGACGCCGTCTTCCCGGTGGTGCCCGGCTGGGACGTCGCCGGAGTCGTCGTCGCCCTGGGCGCCGACACCCCGGAGTTCCAGGTCGGCGACGAGGTCATCGGTTACGTCCGCGAGGACTTCCTGTCCCGGGGCACCTTCGCCGAGTACGTCGCCGCGCCCGTGCGCACCCTCGCGCGCAAGCCGGCCGCGCTCTCCTTCGAGCAGGCGGCCGGCCTCCCGCTGGCCGGGCTCACCGCCTACCAGGCGCTGAAGGCGACCGGGACCGGCGAGGGCGACACCGTGCTCGTCCACGCGGCGGCGGGCGGCGTCGGCACCATGGCCGTGCAGCTGGCCCGGCACTTCGGCGCCCGCGTGATCGGCACGGCCAGCGAGCGCAACCACGACTTCCTGCGCTCCCTGGGCGCCGAGCCCGTCACCTACGGCGACGGTCTCGCCGAGCGGGTCCGGGCGCTGGCGCCGGAGGGCGTCGGCGTCGTCCTCGACCTGGTCGGCGGGGGCGCGGTCAAGACGTCCCCCGACCTCGCCGCGCCCGGTGCCCGGCTCGTCTCCATCGCCGACCCCGAGGTCGCCGCGCTCGGCGGCCGCCTGCTGTGGGTGCGGCCGGACGCGGCGGACCTCACGGCGCTCGGCCATCTGGCCGAGCAGGGGGTGCTCACCGTCGAGATCGCGGAGGTCTTCCCGCTGGAGCGGACCGCGGACGCGCACCGCCTCAGCGAGCAGGGCCACACCCGCGGCAAGATCGTGGTGCGGGTCTGACCCGGCGGGTTCGTCAGGGCGTGGGGGAGTTCCGGGGCGTCAGTCCCGGAACTCCCGCAGCCGGCGGTACGCCTCCAGCCCGTCCGGGACCCAGTCCCATTCGCCCAGGCGGGCGACGACCTCCTCCTCCGGGAGGAACTCCCACCACGCCACCTCCTCCACCTGCGGCCGGACGGGCAGCTCGCAGCGGACCTCGTAGACCGCCGACCACCAGGTGTGCTCCGGCGACTCGTACAGGAAGCGGAAGAGCGGCGCCGGTGCTGCCAGGCCGGTGACGCCCAGCTCCTCCTCGGCCTCCCGCAGAGCCGCCTCGTCGTAGGACTCGCCCGCGCCGACCACCCCGCCGACGAACATGTCGTAGCGGGACGGGAAGACCAGCTTCCGGTCGGTGCGGCGATGGACGAAGATCCGCTCCCGCGCGTCCCGTACCAGGATGAACGTGCAGCGGTGGCGCAGGCGGCGGGCGGTGGCCTCCCCGCGCCGGACCTGGTCCACGACGCGGTCCTGCTCGTCGACGATGTCCAGGAGCTCGTCCTGGGAGAGCGGCATCCGATCATTCATGCCGCCCATTGAACCCGTCAGTGCGGCTGGAGATCGCGTATCCGGTCCGCCTCGGTCATCCCGGACGGCATCGCCGGATGCCGGCCGATCAGCACGATGCCGACCACGATCGCCGCCAGCCCGGCCGCCTCCCAGGCCAGCGCTCCGGGTGTCATGCGCAGCTTGTCGCCCAGGAAGCCCACCCCGCAGACGATGCCGGCCAGCGGCTGGGCCGCGGTGAGGGCGGGCAGCGACATCCGCAGCGGGGCCGTCTCGAAGGCGCTCTGCACCAGCACCAGCGCCGTGATGCCGATGACCAGCACGCCGTAGGGCTGCCAGCTGGTGACGACCGCGGGCAGGCCGCCGTGGCCCCACCGCTCGCCGGTGACCCGGGTGAGGGCGTCCTGTACGCCGTAGAGCAGGCCGGCCGCGACGGCCAGCATGGCGGCCTCGACGCTCATGCGCACCCGCTTGGAGGCGGCCGCCAGCAGCAGGGCGGCGCCGACCATGACCCCGATGATCAGCCAGTGCTGCAGCGGGTCGGTGACCGTGTCACCGCCGTGCGGGCGGCCGGCGACGATGAACGTCGCCACGCCGCCGGCCAGCAACCACAGCCCGCCCCAGCCGCTGGCGCCGAGCGGCTGGCCCGTCTGCCAGCGGGACAGGGCCATGGCGAACAGCAGATTGGTCGCCAGCAGGGGCTCGACCAGCGACACCTCGCCCCCGCCCAGCGCGATCGCGCCGAGCACCATGCCGCAGACCATCAGACCGATTCCGGCCAGCCAGCGCGGCATGCGGACGAGGTCCAGCAGCAGCCGGAGCGAGAGAAAATCGCTCATGGGGGCCCGCTGGGCGGCGTTCTGCTGGAGAACGAAGCCGAAACCCAGGCAACATGCCGCACTCACGGCGAAAGCGAAGACCATCACGTCGTGCACCTCAAGACCGGCTGGTCGTAGGAGACTTGACACAAAAACGATAGCCGCCTTGTGGGCGGAGTGACGGTCGAGTACCCCTCTTTCGGTCGTTCATCCAGTCAAACGGTTGACTGTCGCGCAAAGTGCCGAGAAAGTATTTCGAAACTTTGTTCGCAGAAAACGGGTGGCCGGCGATCGCCGAAAGCCAACTGCGGCCGAGGCCGAGTCAGTTGGGGAGCCGTCAGCCTCAAGATCGGCTCTTGACGCGGAGCCGTGACTACCGGTTTGCTGTGCGTGATTGTGACGCTCGTTGAACGGACGCCCCCGACCCGGCGGCCGGAGGGGACGTACGCCGTGGAGGAAGCCCGCCGATGACGCCCCCGCCCCCCTTGGGCCGCTCCCGGAACAAGGACGGGCCGTCCTTCGACCCCGCCCTGGACGACGCCGAGCTCGCCGCCGTCCGCGACGCCCTGGCCCGCGGCCGATGGGCCGAGGCCCGCCAGCTGCTCGCCCGAACGGGTGATGACTGGGACCGGCGCGGCCACCGCCTCGTCGTCCTCGCCGAGAGCGCCACCAGCGTCGCCTGGGCCCGCGAATGGCAGCTCGCCGAACCCGACAGCCCCGACGCCGCCGCGCTGCTGGCCTGCGCCACCGTCTTCCGCGCCGTCAGCGGCAAGGACAGCCCGGACGCCGCCCGCGCCCTGTGCCTGACCGCCGCCCGCATGGCGCCCCGCGACCCCTCGCCCTGGCTCGGCGTGCTCATCCTCGCCCGCCGCACCGGCACCGACGACGAACGCGTCCGCGCCTTCGACCAGGTCCGCGCCCGGCACCGGGACCACCACCACGCCCACCACCTGATGGCCGCCTGCCTGGCCGAGCACCAGGCCGACGACCGCGACGACCCGCTGCACGAGGTGTACGACTTCGCCGCCTGGGCCGCCGAGCAGGCCCCCGCCGACTCGCCCCTGGCCGTGCTGCCCGTCGTCGCCCACGCCGAGCGCTACCGCGTCCTGGCCCGGGCCGGCGTCCTGCCCGCCGACCCCGCCCGGTCCGGCCACTGGGCCACCCGCCGCGCCCGCCAGGTGATGAAGGCCGCCTTCGACTGGTGGCTGGAGTGGGACGTCGACGACGGCACCGCCCACCCCCGGCGCAAGATCGACCTCAACTACCTGGCCCACGCCAAGCTCCACGAGGGCCGGCTCGCCGAGGCCGCCGCCCTGCTCACCCGCATCGGCCCGCACGCCACCCGGGCCCCCTGGTCGTACCCCGGCCTGGACCCCCGCCAGGCGTTCCGGGAAGCACGCCGCGCCGCGCTCGGCGCCGCCTGACCCGCCCGGACCCACCCGCCGCGGAACCCCGTTCACCCGACCCGCTCACCCCCACTGGGAAGGACCAACCCGCCATGTCGACGGGCATCACGAGCGAGATCAGCACCTTCAAGGGCCAGGAGAGACGGCTGCGCGCCGACCGCATCGGCGTCCCCGGCCTGCTGCTGTCGGTCGTCGCCGCCAGCGCGCCGCTCATGGTCACCGCCGGTGTCATGCCCACCACCTACGGCACGATGGGCATCGTCGGACAGCCGCTGCTCTTCGTCATCCTCGGCGTCGTGCTGACCCTCTTCAGCTTCGGCTACGCCGAGATGAGCCGCCACGTCCACAACGCCGGCGCCTTCTACGCCTACATCGCGCGCGGCCTCGGCGGCACGGCGGGCGCGGCCGCCTCCGTCGTCGCCCTGGTCGCCTACAGCTCCATGCAGTTCGGGATCTACGGCATCTTCGGCTACGAACTCTCCGGACTGCTGGCCCGGTATCTGAGCCTCGACGTGGTCTGGTGGGTGCCCGCCCTGGCCGGCGTCGCCGTCGTCGGTGTGCTGGGCTGGCTCAAGATAGACCTCAACGCCAAGGTCCTCGGCGTCCTGCTGCTCATCGAGTGCGTCATGGTCCTCGCCTTCGACGTGGCCGGCCTCGGCAGCCCCGGCCGGGACGGCTTCTCCCTGCACGCCTTCGATCCCCAGACGCTCGGTGGCGCCGGCCTCGGCACCGCCCTGTGCTTCACCATCGCCTCCTTCGTCGGCTTCGAACAGGCCGCCGTCTACGCCGAGGAGACCAGCCGGCCCCAGGTCGTCGTCGCCCGTGTCACCTTCCTCGCCGTCGGCTTCGTCGCCGTCTTCTTCGCCCTGAGCTCCTGGGCGCTGAGCGTCGCCGCCGGCCCCTCGCACATCGTCGCCCTCGCCCGCGAGGAAGGCCCGGGCCTCCTCTTCACCCTCACCGAGGCCCGGTTCGGCACCGCCTTCACCGACGTCATGCACCTCTTCTACGTCACCGGCATGTTCGCCTCCATGCTCAGCTTCCACAACGTCGTCGCCCGCTACGCCTTCGCCATGGGCCGTGAGGGCCTGCTGCCCGCCGCCATGGGCCGCACCGCCAAGGGCAGCGGCGCCCCCGCCCACGGCTCCCTGCTACAGACCGCCGTCTCCCTGCTGGCCGTCGTCCTCTTCGCCGTCACCGACCACCGGCCGCACGGCGACCCCACCGCGCCCGTCCTGCGCCTGTTCACCTGGATGGGCAACGTCGGCGCCCTCGGCGTCATCGTGCTGATGGCCGCCGCCTGCGCCGCCGTCGTCGTCTTCTTCGTGCGGCGCGGCGCCGCCCGCGCCCAGGCCCCGCGCCTGGCCGCCTCCACCGCCGCCGGACTCGCCCTGCTGGTGATCGTCGTCTACGCGGTCAAGGACTTCGACGTCCTCCTCGGCACCGACCCCGGCTCCGCGCTGAGCTGGATCCTGCCCGGCATCATCGGCGCCGCCCTGGTCCTGGGCCTCGCCTACGGGCTCGCGCTGAAGCACCTGCGGCCGGCGACCCACGCCCGCATCGGACTGGGCAACCAGGCCTTCCAGCTGGAGAAGGCCGCCACAGGCCCCTCCCGCGCGAGCTGACCCGCACGAACCGCCGCCACGAACCGCCGCCACGCACCGCCGCCACGAACTGCCGCGCTGCCGCGCTGCCGCGCCGACGAGCCGACGAGCCGACGAAAGGTTCCGCCATGACCTGCTGTCACCCCGAATCCACCCCCGGGCCCACCCCCGAACCCACCGCCGATCCCGTGCACGCCCCGCACCCGCTCGACCCGCTGACCGCCGAGGAGATCACCACCGCCCGGCGCGTACTGGAGGAGGCCGGCAAGGTCACCCCCGCCACCCGCTTCCCGCTCGTGCTCCTCGACGAGCCCGCCCGGCACGCCGCCGCCACCCACCGGCCCGGCGACCCGGTCGTCCGCCGGCTGCGGGTGACCCTGCTGGACACCGCCACCGGAGCCGCCGCCGAGGCGCTCGTCGAGGTCACCGGCGGCCTGCTGCTCTCCTACCGCGAGCTCGACACCGCGACCGAGGGCCAGCCGCCGGTCACCTTCGAGGAGGTCGAGACGGTCCAGGAGATCGTGCAGTCCGACCCCGGCTGGCGGAAGGCCATGGCCGACCGCGGCGTGGCGGACCCCTCCCTCGCCATCTGCGCCCCGCTCGCCGCCGGGGACCTCGTCCTCGACCGGCCCGGCCGCCGGCTGGTCCGCTCCCTGACCTGGCTGCGCTGCGACGACTCCGACAGCCCCTGGGCCCACCCGGTCGGCGGCCTCGTCGCCGACGTCGACCTCGTCGAGCGACGCGTGGTCCGCCTCGTCGACACCGGTGCCGTCCCCGTGCCCACCGAATGCGGCCGCTACGAGGCCGAGCACAACGGCCCGCCGCGCACCGACCTCCGCCCCCTCGCGATCACCCAGCCCGAGGGCCCCTCCTTCCACCTCGACGGACCCCTGCTCACCTGGCAGAACTGGACCTTCCGCATCGACTTCAACGGCCGCGAGGGCCTCGTCCTGCACCGCATCACCCACCGCGACGGCGACCGCGAGCGCTCCGTCCTGCATCGCGCCTCCCTCGCCGAGATGGCCGTCGTCTACGGCGAGACCGAGCCGTCCCGCAACTGGGTCGGCTTCCTCGACGCCGGGGAGTACTCGCTGGGCCGCAACGCCAACGCCCTGCGCCTCGGCTGCGATTGCCTCGGCGAGATCCGCTACCTCGACGCCGTGGTCGCCGACGACCACGGCCGCCCCGAGACGCTGCCCAACGCCATCTGCATCCACGAGGAGGACTTCGGCCTGCTCTGGAAGCACACCGACATCTTCAACGGCATGGCCGCCGAGAGCCGGCGCGCCCGCCGCCTGGTCGTCTCGTACATCGCCACCGTCGGCAACTACGACTACGGCTTCTACTGGTACTTCCACCAGGACGGCACCCTCGCCTTCGAGGCCAAGTCCACCGGCATCGTGCAGACCTCGGCCGTCGAACCCGGCGCCGGCTCGCCGCACGGCACGGAGGTCGCCCCCGGCCTCCTCGCCCCGTACCACCAGCACCTCTTCTGCGTACGGCTCGACCCGGCCCTCGACGGGCTCGCCAACACCGTCGAGGAGGTCGACGTCATACCGCTCCCGGACGGCCCCGGGAACCCGGCGGGCAACGCCTTCACCACCCACACCACCGTGCTCTCCGACAGCGGGGACGGCGGCCGCGAGGCCGACACCACGACCGGCCGGCGCTGGCGCGTCGTCAACACCGGCTCCCGCAACCGCATGGGGCAGCCCGTCGCCTACACCCTCGTCCCGCAGCCCGGCCCGACCCTGCTCGCCCGGCCCGGCTCGGCCGTCGCCCGCCGCATGGCCTACGGCACCAAGCACCTCTGGGTCACCCGCCACCGCCCCGACCGCCGCTACCCGGCCGGCGACCACCCCAACCAGCACCCCGGCGGCGCGGGCCTCCCGCAGTGGACCGCCCCCGGCGAGTCGCTGGAGAACACCGAACTCACCCTCTGGCACACCTTCGGCCCCACCCATCTGCCGCGCCTGGAGGAGTGGCCCGTCATGCCCGTCGAACCGACCGGCTTCCACCTCAAGCCCACCGGCTTCTTCGACCGCAACCCGGCCCTGGACCTGCCGAGGGAACGCGCCGCGCACCACGGGGACTGACTAGGAACTGTCCGGCCGGTCATGTGACTGTCGCCTGATCTGCTCGTTCTCCAGGTATGGGGCGGGGAGAACGCGGTGATCTGTCGGACGCGGAGTGGGAGCGGCTCCGGCCGTTCCTGCCGGTCAGCAACGGTCGGTGCGGGCGGTGGCGTGATCACCGGCAGGGTGATCGACGGGATCTTGCACCGGGTGCGGACTGGGGTGCACTGGCGCGACCTGCCAGAACGGTTCGGGCCGTGGAAGACGGTCTACGAGCGCCATCGGCTTTGGTCGGCCGACGGCACCTGGGAACGGCTGCTGCAGCAGGTCCAGGCCGCGGCCGACGCCGCCGGCGAGATCGACTGGGACATCTCGGTGGACTCCACCATCGTGCGCGCGCAGCAGCACGCGTCCGGTGCCCTGACCGACCCACCCCCGGCACCCGCCGCGCCAAAGGGGGACAACGCGCCAGAACATCAGGGCGAACCGTGGCAGAGCCTCCTCGGCCGCCTGGTGGAGGTGGTGAGCGAGGCGAGGGTCTGGGCCGCTCGCGCGGTGGCTTCACCAGCAAGATTCATCTGAGTGCCGACGGCCGTTGCCGCCCGTTGTCCTTGGTCGTCACCCCAGGACAACGGGCGGACTGCACGCAGTTCGTGCCGGTGCTGGAGAAGATCCGCGTTCCCCGACTCGGGCAAGGCAGGCCCCGCAAGAAGCCCGACAGCGTCGCGGCAGACAAGGGGTACAGCAACGGTCCCTGCCGCGACTACCTGCGGCGAGGGGGCATCCCGCACACGATTCCGGAGAAGATCGACAGCCAGGCCGCCCGCCTGTGTAGGGGATCACGAGGCGGGCGCCAGCCGAGCTTCGACGAAGATCGGTACAAGAAGCGCAACACTGTCGAACGGGCCATCAACAGACTCAAGAACTCCCGTGCGGTGGCCACCCGGTACGACAAGCGCGGCTATGTCTTCCTCGGCACCGTCACCGCAGCAGCCGTGATCATCTGGCTGCGAGTTTGAGGCCGTCTCATAGCGCAAAGGGCCGGTACTCCAGAGCCTGATCGACAACTTCCGCGGCCGTCGGCTCCGGGCCCTTCGGCCAGAAGATCAGGCCGCTGGCATAGCCACTCGGGCACCCAAGAGCCCGGTCCAACATCTCCAAGGTCTGGGCGCACTTGGCATCGTCGGCATACTCCGCGTCCATGATCTTCTGCACCATCGCAACGGCAGTCTCGCGAGCCATCACCACTGCAGTCACCCCTTCCAAGCGAAGAGGAGCCTAGCGACTCACATGATCGGCCGGACCGTTCCTAGCCGCTGTCCTGGCGACCACGGTTGGACTTCCGTGACGAGCGGGACGATGCAGCCGGTCCCGCGGGTGCCTAGGGGGTGTTCGGTGGGTCAGGGTGGGCCTCCGGCTTCGCTCGTGATCCGGCGGACAGACCTCAGCCGCAGGAGTGGGGGCGGCGGTCGGCCACCGACACGCTGCAGAGCATGGGCTCTTCCCCGTCCTCGGTGTTGAACACGAAGATTGCGCCCGAGGTGGGGACACGGATCGCGCACTGGTCATCATCAGTCAGCGGCTCATAGTTCTCCCAAGGGCATCCGGCTTCGCTCAGCGCCCGTAGGACTTCGCTGTACGTGGGACAACCGGGAAACGTCTCCACCCGGCCTGGCTCACGCGACGGCCATTGCATCGTGGGCCAGTCCGTCTGGACGGTTACCGAAAAGATCATCTGGCAGTGGGCTTGGCAGGTATCGAGCTCCAGGCAGCCGTACGCGTGCAGGTACGGCATCCCGTCGGATCCGGTCGAGGAGCCCTGCGCCCACGGAGGGCCCAACACCTCGGTGATTTCCTCGAGGTGGGCGCCTACACGCACTGCGCCAATGCGGCCGGTCCGGGTGAAAGGTATGAGAATGTCCAGAAGGCGCATATGGCGCAGACTTTCATGGCGATAGCCACCTGGTCCAATGCCGTGATGACACGGCGCCGACCCATCGGACAGGCTCTAGGGGGCGTCTCAGCCCCTGGGCCTGACCCCCGATCCCTCGGCGGGTGCGCCCGGATCCCCGTCCGGGCGCACCCGCCCACGCATGTCCTGGCCCGTGTCGCCCGACTACGACGAAACCTTGGCGCCTGCGCTGGGGGCGAACCCGCTCCCCTGCTCGGCGAACACGTTGATCGCGGCGCCCAGGAACTCCACCAACCTGGGGTGGTAGGA
>NZ_JBFAPH010000058.1:0-23175 GCF_040675635.1 Streptomyces sp. NPDC049577 | reverse complement strand
CCCCCTGGAGCAGGAGCTGGCCAAGGTCGCCGACAGCCGCCGGCGGCGGGCGATCCTGCTGGTCGGCAGCTACAAGGAAGCGGCGATCACCGCTGTCACGGATGAGACTCGGGATTCTGGCGGCGGCCGCCGCGGTCGCCACGACGGCAGCACTTGGCGTGGCTACACCGAGCACGGCCGCGGAGTCGGCCTTCAAGCCGCCGAAGTGCACGAGCCACTACGGCAACACGGCGGTGTGGGCCGACTGTACCGGCCAGGGGTCCAAGAGCTGGGTCAAGCTCACATACGTGTGCGAGACCCCGTGGGGAACGAACTTCAACGAGACGGACGAATGGCCGCTCGGAGCGCGAGAACACCACACGCTCAGCGCGGAGTGCACGTTCAAGGCGCTGCGAGCGGGCACGGAAGCCCGTCCCCGCTGAAATGAGGTCGCCTGAGGACGAGCGTCCTCGGGCGACCCGGCCACCGGTGCGAGCACCGGTCATATGATCTGCCATATGCGAGCAGCCGAGTCGGAACCGCCGCTGCGCGGCATCACGGTCGTGGCCCTCGAACAGGCCGTGGCGGCGCCGTTCGCCACGCGTCAACTCGCCGATCTCGGCGCCCGCGTCATCAAGATCGAACGGCCGGGGCGGGGCGACTTCGCACGGGACTACGACCGCCGGGTGAAGGGCGTCTCCGCGTATTTCGTGTGGGTCAACCGCGGCAAGGAGAGCGTGGTCCTCGACCTCCGGAGCGACGCGGACCGCTCGCTGCTGGACCGGCTCCTCTCCCGCGCCGACGTGTTCATCCAGAATCTGGGCCCGGGCGCCGCCGAACGGCTCGGCCTCGCCGGCGGCACGCTGCGCGCCCGCGACCCCAGGCTGATCACCTGCGACATCACCGGATACGGAACCGAGGGCCCGTACCGGGACAAGAAGGCCTACGACCTGCTGGTGCAGTGCGAGGCCGGACTGGTCTCGATCACCGGCACCCCCGGCTCCCCGGCCAGGCCCGGCATCTCCATCGCCGACATCGCCGGCGGCATGTACGCCTACACGGGCATTCTGACCGCCCTGTACGAGCGTGAGCGCACCGGTGAGGGATCGGCGCTGTCCGTCTCGCTCTTCGACGCGCTGGCCGAGTGGATGGGCCACCCGTACTACGCCCAGGCGTACGGCG
The DNA here is from genome assembly GCF_040675635.1 of Streptomyces sp. NPDC049577. Taxonomy (NCBI): domain Bacteria; kingdom Bacillati; phylum Actinomycetota; class Actinomycetes; order Kitasatosporales; family Streptomycetaceae; genus Streptomyces; species Streptomyces sp. NPDC049577. The sequence continues at coordinate 22,014 of NZ_JBFAPH010000058.1, read as the reverse complement.
GCGCGCCCATCGCCCGTAGCGGCGCCCGGCATCCGTCCATCTCGCCCTACGGCCACTACCGGTGCGGGGACGGGGCCCGGATCTTCCTCAGCGTGCAGAACGACCGCGAGTGGGTGGCCCTGTGCGAGCGCGTCCTGCGGCGGCCGGGGCTGGCACGGGATCCGCGCTTCGCCGACAATCCGCTGCGCCACGCGCACGACGACGAGCTGACCGCCGTGCTGGAGGAGTCCTTCGCCGGGCACACGGCGGACGGGGTGCTCGCCCTGCTGGACGGGGCGGGCATCGCCAACGCGCGGCTGCGGACGGTCGCGGAGTTCGCCGATCATCCGCAGTTGGCCGCGGGCGACCGCTGGCGCGATTTCGGATCGCCGGCCGGTGTGCTGCGTGGTCTGCTGCCGCCCGTGCACGTCGCCGGTCGGGAGGCGGTGATGGGCGCGGTGCCCGCTCTGGGCGAGCACACGGCGGCCATACGGGCGGAGTTCGGCGAGGAACCTCACGAGCGGTGAGGAGCGGGCCGGCCGCTGCGGGGCGTACGGGCCGGCCCGGGCCGACGGTCAGCCCCGGTGTCAGACCTTGGCCGGCTGGCGCGCGTCCCGGCGCACCAGGGCGGCGTAGTGTCCGTCGCCGGCCAGGAGTTCACTGTGGGTGCCGCGCTCGGTGATGCGGCCCTCGTGCAGGACGACGATCTGGTCCGCGTCGCGCACGGTGGAGAGGCGGTGCGCGATGGTGATGGTGGTGCGCCCGGCGGACAGCGCGTCGATGGCCTTCTGCACGGCGTGCTCGGTATGGGTGTCCAGGGCACTGGTCGCCTCGTCCAGGATGAGGACGGGGGGATCGCGCAGGATCGTCCGGGCGATGGCCAGCCGCTGCTTCTCCCCGCCGGAGAAGCGGTAGCCGCGCTCGCCGACCAGGGTGTCGTACCCGTCGGGGAGCGAGATGATGTAGTCGTGGATCTGCGCCGCCTCGGCCGCGGCCTGAATCTCCTCGAGGGTGGCGTCGGGTTTGGCGAAGCGGAGGTTGTCGGCGACGGAGGCGTGGAAGAGGTAGGTCTCCTGCGAGACGACGCCGACCGCGCGGGAGAGCGTGTCGAAGTCCAGGTCGCGCACGTCGACGCCGTCGAGCAGCACGCGGCCGCCGGTGACGTCGTAGAGCCGGGGCACCAGATGGCCGAGAGTGCTCTTGCCGGAGCCGGTCGGGCCGACGACGCCCAGGCTGCCGCCCTCGGGCACCGTCAGGTCGATGCCGCTGAGCGCCGCGCCGGAGGAGTCGTAGGAGAAGGAGACGTCCTCGAAGGTGACCTCGCCGCGGATCTTCTCCAGCCGGACCGGGTCGGCCGGCTCGGTGATGTCGAGCGGGAGGTCGAGGTATTCGAAGATGCGGTGGAAGAGGGCGAGCGAGCTCTGCATCTGCACGCCCGTGGAGAGCAGGCTGACCGTCGGCCGGAAGAGGCCCTGCTGGAGGGAGACGAAGGCGACGAGCGTGCCGAGGGAGATGTCGGGGCCGCCGGTCTGCAGGGCGATGCCCGCGGCCCAGTAGATGACGGCCGGCATGGCCGCCATGACCACGCCGATGGTGGACATCTTCCAGCGGCCCGCCATGTTGGCCCGCACCTCCAGGCCGACGAGCCGTTCGGACTCCGCGGCGAACGCGTTGGTCAGCGATTCGGCGCGGCCCATGGTGCGGCCCAGCAGGATGCCGCTGACGGACAGCGATTCGGTGACCATGGCGGCCATGGCGGCCATCTGGGACTGCCGCTGGGAGGTGATCCTGCGGCGTTCGTCGCCGACGCGGCGGCTGATCCAGACGAACAGGGGCAGCAGGAGCAGGGAGACGGCCGTCAGCCGCCAGTCCAGGGCGATCATGGCCACCACGGTGGCGACGACGGCGGTGAGGTTGGAGACGAGGGAGGTCGCCGTGGAGGTGACGGTGGCCTGCATGCCGCCGATGTCGTTCGCGATGCGGGACTGCACCTCGCCGGTGCGCGTCCGGGTGAAGAAGGCGAGCGGCATGCTCTGCAGCCGGCCGTAGACCGCCGTACGCAGGTCGTGCATGACGCGCTGGCCGACCGTGGTCGATATCAGGGTCTGCAGGACGCCGAAGGCGCTGTTGACGACGGCGGCGGCGATCATGCCGAGCGCGAGCAGGCTGAGCAGGCCGGTGCGGCCGCGGGGGATCGCGACGTCGAGGACCTCACGCAGCATGAAGGGTGAGGCGACGGTGACCAGGGATGACGCCGCGACCAGCAGGCCGACGACCGCCAGCCGGCTGCGGTAGGGACGGAAGAGGCGGAGGATGCGCCGCAGTTGCGCGGGCTGATCCGGGTCCGCGGGAGGGGGTGTCCAGTCCAGTTCTTCGTGACGCATGGGCTCCTTCAGCGAGGTCGGGTTCCATGGTGGGACCGCGCAGAGCGCGGGGGCCGAACCGCTGTACAGGAGCATAGCTCATAGTTACCTATACTCACAATGTATGCAGTCCTGATAGGATGTGATCATGACGGCCCCCGACACGTCCGGACAGCTCGCCGAGCAGTTGCTGCGACTGACCCGCAGGCTCCACCGCGCGCAGAAGCGCTATCTGGACCCGGTCGGCATCACGCCCGCCCAGTCGCGGCTGCTCCGCACCGTCGCCCACTACGACTCCCCGCCCCGGATGGCCGATCTGGCCCGTCATCTGGAGGTCGTGCCGCGCGCCGTCACCACCCTGGTCGACGCCCTGGAGGCGAACGGTGCGGTGCGCCGGGTGCCGGACCCGTCCAACCGCCGGGTCATCCGCATAGAGATCACCGACGCGGGACGCACGACCCTGAGCGAGCTGCGCGCCGCCCGGCGCGCGGCCGTGGAGGACGTCCTGGCCCCGCTCGACGCCGGACAGCGCGATGTGCTCGGCGATCTCCTGGCGGAACTGCTGAGCCCCGACCGCACCTGAGCCGCCCCCACCAACGCGAAGGGGTGCGCGCACCTCCGGGGTCCGCGCACCCACCGATCGTCCTCGCGAGGCCGCCGGTTCAGCAGCCCAGCCGGTCCTCCGTCAGCTCGCCCTGAACGCTCGCCAGGGTGTGGTCGTAGCAGGCACCCGGTCCGAGCAGCCGGTAGCGCTCCCGGGAGACCCCGGTGGCGTGCCGCTGCTCCCGGGGGACGTTCTGCGTGTAGGACGCGTTACCGGTGTAGGTGTCGTCCAGCCGGCTCCAGTCGAGGTGCTTCCCCGCCCGCACGGTGCGCAGGTCGGCCTGGTCGCCCATGGTGAGCACGGTGTTCAGCCGGTCGCCGGGGTCCACGGTGGTCACGCCCTCCATGCTGTAGACGCGGTGGGCCGTGTTCACCGTGGCCGGTCCCCGGCCGGCGACCGTGACGGTCTCGTCGTCCGTCCAGCGGGCCCGCAGCCCGTCCGTGGTCTCGCCGTCCTTCCAGCGGTGCAGCGAGGTGGCGGCCAGCCGGCGGTCCACCGTGGTGGTGACCCGCCCGTGCGAGGTCGTGAGGTAGCCGGAGACGGTGAGTGCGTGCCGGGCCTCGGCCGCCACCCGGTGCGGAGCGCCGGCCTGGTACTCGGCGGTATGGCGCGGGGCGTCCTCCTGGTACCGGGTGACCGCCCCGGTCACCACGGCCGATTTGGCGTCCTGCCACACCAGGATGTTGACGGGGGTGTCCCAGCCGCTCTGCCCCTCGGGTACGCCGGCGACCGACACGGCGATCCGGTGGGGCTTGCCGTCGTTCAGCACGCCGGCGAAGGGCGTCAGGTCGTACTCGACGGGGCGGACGTCGAAGGCGCGCGGCCCCGGGATCACGTACCAGAGGAAGGGGTTGGACCAGCCGCCGGTCCACACCGTCGGGTAGGGGGACGCGATCCCGGCCAGCCGGCCGTCCACCGAGACGCGCACCTCCCGGTGGGGTCCGTCCTTGGCCTTGCAGGAGTAGGGCGCGGCCTCCGGCACGGCGAGGTACCAGAACTCCTCGCAGCCGCCCCCGGATCCGGTGGCGTACACCTCCGCGACGATCCGCTCGCTGTTGCGCGGCGTGGTCAGCCGCCCTTCGTACACGGCACCCTCGGTGTGCGCGCCGTCGAGGGTGAGGACGCGGTCCGGGGTGTGTGCCTGCGGCACGCGCCCCTTCGCCGTGTAGAAGGTCAGCGTGGCCCTGACCTTGATGACGCCCGTGTAGGTGGCGTCCACGACGTTGCCGATGAGCATCTCCACCGGTTGGCCGGCGCGCAGCACGGGAGCGTAGCGGGTGACGTCCTTCTCCACGCGCCAGGTGACGCCCTGCGGCGAGGGCTCGGGGGTCGAGGTGCGCAACACCTCGACGCCTCCTATGCGGAGGTAGCCGAGGCGGTCGAACTGGCGCCCGGCGACGGAGCCTTCGAGGCGCAGGACGACCTTGTTCCAGCGGTCGCCGCAGCCCTTGGGCGGCGTGTAGGTGCCCCGGTAGGGGGTGAAGTCGCGGAATTCGGTGTCCGCGACGGTCACCGTGCAGGAGGGCGTGTGCGGGGTGGCGACCGGCGGGCCGGCGGTCACGGGGTCGTGCCAGTCGGTCCCGAACTCGGTGGGCGGGTCGGCGGCCGCAGCCGGGCCGATGCCCAGCGTCAGGCCGGCGGCCGCCGCGCACAGGGCGAGAAGCAGTCGTCTCATGAGGCAGGAGTGAAGCGCCTCCGGCCGCACCGCACCAGTATTCGCCTGGCCGTATCCGCGGGTGCTCGTGAAAAACCAGTTGAACCGGACATCCCCGGAACGGGAGCCTGGCACGGATTTCCCTCACTCCCTCGCGAACCGGGATGTCATGCATATTTGCGATCTTCCGTACAGCGATCCGGGTACCCCCGACGTCCGTTCCGGGCCCCGGTTCCTGCTCTGGCTCGGCCGGGGGCAACTGGGCTGCCAGGTCAGGGCGATGCTGTGGGGTCTGCTGCACATGGCGGCCCTCGCGGCGTTCCCGCTGGCCGTGGGGGTGGCCGTGCAGGCCGTCGTCGACCGCTCGGGCGCGCGGCTGGCCTGGGCGGGCGGTCTCATGCTGCTGCTCGGTGTGCTCACCGCCCTGGGTGACGTGATGCTGCACCGCAGGTCCGTCACCAACTGGATCACGGCGGCCGCGCGCGTACAGCAGCTTCTCGCGCGCGAGGCGGCGGAGTTGGGTGCCGCGCTGACCCGTCGGGTCGCGGCGGGTGAAGTGGTGGCGGTGTCGACGGCGGACGTGGAGAAGATCGGCTGGTTCGTGGAGGCGGTGTCGCGCTTCGCATCGGCCGCGGTCGCGTCGGTGGCCGTCTGCGTGACGCTGGTGGTCTACCAGCCGGTGCTCGGCGGTGTGGTCGCGGCCGGCGTGCCGCTGCTGGCCCTCGCCGTGCTGCCGTTGCTGCCGCACGCGACGAAGCGGGCGGACGCCCAGCGTGAGAAGGCCGGCCGGGCCACCGAGCTGGCGTCGGACACCGTGGCGGGACTGCGCGTGCTGCGCGGCATCGGCGGCGAGGAGCTCTTCCTCTCCCGTTACCGCCGTGCCTCGCAGGAGGTGCGTGCCGCAGCGGTGCGCAGTGCGCGCATGTGGGCGCTGATCGCCGCCGTGCAGGTGGCGTTGCCGGGCCTGCTGCTGATCGCCGTGGTGTGGTACGGGGTCGGGCTGGCGCGGGAGGGCCGGATCGGTGTCGGCGAGCTGGTCACCGTGTACGGCATGGTGACGTTTCTGCTGGTCCCGCTGCGGCAGTTCGAGGAGATCGCAATGGCCTACGCCTTCGCGCGGCCGTCCGCGCGGCGTGCCGCGCGGCTGCTGGCCCTGCGGCGTACGGGCGTACCGCCGCGGGACGGCGGCCGGGAGCTCTCGGGCGACCTGTACGACCCGGCCGGCGGGCTGCTCGCTCCCGCGGGGCTGCTGACGGCGGTGGTGTGCGGCGATCCGGACGCGGCCGGCCTGCTCGCCGAACGGCTCGGTGGGCACGCCGCGGCGGATGCGGCGGGGGATGCCGCCGGGGATGCTGGCCGGGCACCGTCGGTGTTGCTGGGCGGGGTCGCCCTGGACGAGGTGCCGTTGGACGCCGCCCGGGCCGCGGTCCTCGTGCAGGACAAGGATCCGGTGCTGCTGTCGGGCACGCTGGCGGAGCTGCTGGACGTGCCGTGCTCGGGGGCGGTGACGGCCGAGGAGGCGCTGGACGCCGCGCAGTGCGGTGATGTGCTGGCGGCCCTGTCGCGTGCCTGTCCGGATGTGTCGGGGGACGTGATGCGGGCGCGGATCACCGAGCGCGGGCGGTCCCTGTCGGGCGGGCAGCGGCAGCGTCTGGCGCTGGCCCGGTCGCTGGTGACGGATCCGGAGGTGCTGGTGCTGGACGAGCCGACCTCGGCGGTCGACTCGCACACCGAGGCCCGGATCGCGGAGGCGCTCCGGGAGTTGCGCAAGGGGCGCACGACGGTGGTGTTCACCTCCAGCCCGCTGCTGCTGGACCGTGCGCACCGGGTGGTGTTGGTGCGGGACGGCCGGGTGGTGGCGAGGGGTACGCATGCCGGGCTGCTGGAGGCGGACGTCGGCTACCGCTCCGTGGTCAGCCGCCGGACGGACGAGGAGGAGGAGGAACCGGCCGTGGGCGTGGCGCGGCTCGATGGGAAGGCGCGGGCGTTCGGCGAGGGCGAACAGATCGGGGAGTCGGCGTGATCGGGGTGGCACCACCGGAGTACGACCCGGCGGCGCCGGAGTCCGCGACGATCCTGCCCGTCGGCCGGCCCGCGACGGTGCGGGCCTATGTGAGGGAGCTGCTGCGCAGGCACCGCGGGGCCTTCGCCGTGCTGGTGACGGTGAACGCGCTGGCCGTGGTGGCCTCGATGGCCGGCCCCTGGCTGCTGGGCGATCTCGTGGAGGAACTGTCGTCCGGCGGGCGGGACCTCCATCTCGGCCGGACCGTTTCGCTCTTCGCGTGCGCCCTGGCCGCGCAGACGGTGTTCGTACGTACGGTGCGGCTGCGCGGGGCGGTGCTCGGCGAGCGGATGCTGGCGGACCTGCGGGAGGACTTTCTCGTGCGGTCGGTCGCACTGCCGCCGGGCGTGCTGGAGCGGGCCGGTACAGGTGATCTGCTCTCCCGGATCACCACGGACGTCGACCGGCTGGCGGAGGCCATGCGGGAGGCCGTGCCCCAGCTGGCGGTCGGGGTCGTGTGGGCCGGCCTGCTGCTGGGCGCGCTGACGGTGACCGCCCCGCCGCTCGCCCTGTGTGTGCTGGTGGCGCTTCCGCTGCTGCTCGCCGGATGCCGCTGGTACTTCCGGCGGGCCCCGGGCGCCTACCGGTCCGAGTCCGCCGGCTACGCGGCCGTCGCCGCGTGCCTCGCCGAGACGGTGGACGCGGGACGGACGATCGAGGCGCACCGGCTGGGCCCGCGCCGGGTCGCGCTCTCCGACCGGCGGATCGAGCAGTGGACCCGCTGGGAGAACTACACGCTCTTCCTGCGGTCGGTGCTGTTCCCCGTGGTCAACATGACGCACGTGCTGCTGCTGGGCGCGGTGCTGGTCCTCGGCGGGGTGTTCGTCCTGTGGGGCTGGATCTCGGTGGGGCAGCTGACGACGGGCGCGCTGTTCGCGCAGATGCTCGTCGACCCCCTCGGGCTGATCCTGCGTTGGTACGACGAGTTGCAGGTGGCCGAGGTGTCGCTGGCCCGGCTGGTCGGCGTGCGCGAGATCGAGCCCGCCGAGGCGGACGAGCGGGTGCGGCCGGCGGGACGGGAGGTCCGGGCGGACGAGGTGCGCTTCGGGTACCTGCCCGGTGGCGACGTGCTGCACGGGGTGTCCCTGACGGTCCGCCCCGGCAGCCGGGTGGCGCTCGTCGGCCCGTCGGGGGCCGGGAAGTCGACGCTCGGCCGGCTGCTGGCGGGCATCTACGCGCCGCGCGCCGGCGCGGTGACGCTGGGCGGCGCGGAACTGGCCCGGATGCCCACCGAGCGGGTGCGGCGGCACGTCGCGCTGGTCAATCAGGAGCACCACGTCTTCGTCGGCTCGCTGCGCGACAACCTGCTGCTCGCGCGCACCACCGCCGAGGACGGTGAACTGTGGGCGGCGCTGGACGCGGTGGAGGCCGGCGACTGGGCCCGCGCCCTGGAGGACGGGCTGGACACCGAGGTCGGCTCCGGCGGGCTCGCGCTCACCCCGGCCCAGGCCCAGCAGATCGCGCTGGCGCGGCTGATCCTGGCCGATCCGCACACGCTGGTGCTCGACGAGGCCACGTCCCTGCTGGACCCGCGTGCCGCCCGGAACCTGGAGCGGTCCCTCGGGAAGGTCCTGCGGGGCCGTACGGTCGTCGCCATCGCCCACCGGCTGCACACCGCGCACGACGCGGACGTGATCGTGGTGGCGGAGGACGGCCGGATCAGCGAGCTGGGCAGCCACGAGGAGCTGGTCGCGGCGAACGGCGCCTACGCGGCGCTGTGGCGTTCCTGGCACCGGTGAACCGGCGGGCTCCCCGGCGCGGGGCGGACGGGTCAGATGAGCTGCAGGGCGCCGAGCCCGCCGGCGCCGCCGAGCACCAGGAAGGCGGGCATCAGCACCTTGTGCTCCACCCAGCTGCCCGCGTGGAAACGCATGGCCTTCGGCGGGCCGAGCGGGTACCAGCGCTTGCGGCCTATGGGCAGGGGCCACAGGATCGGGCAGCCGGAGACGGTCAGGGCGTCGCCGATGTCGTGCACGAGCGCGCCCAGGACGATGGGCAGCCCGAGCCACAGGTACTCCTGGCCGGGTCCGGTGAACAACCAGTCGGATCCGTTGCCCGGCTGGTCCAGCACTCCGACGAGGATCCAGGCCCCGGCCGCGCCGAGCAGCCACACCAGGACGTCGCTGGAGGTGCGGGCCGCGCGCCACAGCAGTCCCTCGACGGCGAGTACCAGGTGGACGAAGAGGATGCCCAGCACGGCCCAGCGGCCGCCGGTCGTGGCCAGTGCCGAGGCGCCCGCGCCGATGAGCACCGCCCACAGCGCGGTGTGCGTCAGGGTGCGGTGACCGCCGTTGCGGCGGGGGTCGGTACGCGTTCTGGTGGCGCGGTAGACCGCGTGCGACAGCTTGTCGATGATCTCGCACAGCACCCGGGAGACCGGGCCGAAGGCCCGCGATATGGTCGCGGACCGGTGGTCGAGGTCCGGGGCCAGCGCGGCGCCGGCGCAGATCAGCGCGCCCACGACCAGTACGGGCCAGGGCATGGGGTGGCCGGCGGCGGCAACGGCCGCTCCCACCCCCAGCCAGGAGGCCGCTCCCGACAGCGAGTGCGCCGGTCCCATCATGGTCGCTTCCACCCCTTTTGTGCGCCTTGACCCGGTGTCCTGCCTTTCTGACACCGGATCGGCCACTCAGGGTAACGCCCCGATGATCACGGTTCGAACGGCCGGTTCCCTGATCCGGCCCCGGGCCAGGCAGTATGGAGGCGTGACCCTTATCGATCAGATGCCGAGCCATGCCGACCCCGATGCCCTTTTCGAGGCGTTCTCGACCTGGGCCGAGGAGCGGGGGATCTCGCTGTACCCCGCACAGGAGGAGGCACTGATCGAGGTCGTCTCCGGCGCGAACGTGATCCTCTCGACGCCGACCGGCTCGGGCAAGAGCCTCGTGGCCGCGGGCGCGCACTTCACCGCGCTCGCCAAGGACCAGGTGACCTTCTACACCGCGCCGATCAAGGCGCTGGTGTCGGAGAAGTTCTTCGACCTGTGCAAGATCTTCGGCACCGAGAACGTGGGCATGCTCACGGGCGACGCGTCGGTCAACGCCGACGCGCCCGTCATCTGCTGCACGGCGGAGGTGCTCGCGGCCATCGCCCTGCGGGACGGCGCGGACGCCGACATCGGCCAGGTCGTGATGGACGAGTTCCACTTCTACGCGGAGCCCGACCGGGGCTGGGCGTGGCAGATCCCGCTGCTGGAGCTGCCGCAGGCGCAGTTCATCCTGATGTCGGCCACGCTCGGCGACGTCTCGCGCTTCGAGGAGGACCTGACCCGGCGCACAGGGCGGCCGACCGCGGTGGTCCGCTCCGCGACCCGGCCCGTGCCGCTCTCCTACGAGTACCGGTCGACGCCGCTGACGGAGACCCTGACCGAGCTGCTGGACACCCGGCAGGCCCCGGTGTACATCGTCCACTTCACCCAGGCCGCCGCCATCGAGCGGGCGCAGGCGCTGATGAGCATCAACATGTGCTCGCGCGAGGAGAAGGACGAGATCGCCAAGCTGATCGGCAACTTCCGCTTCACCACCAAGTTCGGCAAGAACCTCTCGCGCTTCGTGCGGCACGGCATCGGGGTGCACCACGCGGGCATGCTGCCGAAGTACCGGCGGCTGGTGGAGCGGCTGGCCCAGGCGGGCCTGCTGAAGGTCATCTGCGGCACGGACACGCTGGGCGTCGGCGTCAATGTGCCGATCCGCACCGTGCTGTTCACGGCGCTCACCAAGTACGACGGCCAGCGGGTGCGGACGCTGCGCGCCCGGGAGTTCCACCAGATCGCCGGGCGGGCCGGGCGGGCCGGCTTCGACACCGCCGGCTTCGTCGTCGCACAGGCTCCCGACCACGTCGTCGAGAACGAGAAGGCACTGGCGAAGGCGGGCGACGACCCGAAGAAGCGTCGCAAGGTGGTCCGCAAGAAGGCTCCCGAGGGCTTCGTCAACTGGACGGAGAACACCTTCGAGAAGCTCATCGCCTCCGAGCCGGAGCAGCTCACCTCCCGCTTCCGGGTCACGCACGCGATGCTGCTCGCGGTCATCGCCCGGCCCGGCAACGCCTTCGAGGCCATGCGCCGGCTGCTGGAGGACAACCACGAGCCGCGCAAGAACCAGCTGCGGCACATCCGCCGGGCCATCGCCATCTACCGCTCGCTGCTGGACGGCGGTGTGGTCGAGCGGCTCGACGAGCCCGACGCCGAGGGCCGGATCGTGCGGCTGACCGTGGACCTCCAGTCGGACTTCGCGCTCAACCAGCCGCTGTCCACCTTCGCGCTGGCCTCCTTCGAGCTCCTGGATCCCGAGTCCCCGTCCTACGCCCTGGACATGGTGTCCGTGGTGGAGTCGACCCTCGACGACCCCCGGCAGATCCTCGCCGCGCAGCAGAACAAGGCGCGCGGCGAGGCGGTGGCCGCCATGAAGGCGGAGGGCGTCGAGTACGAGGAGCGGATGGAACGGCTGATGGACGTCGGCTACCCCAAGCCGCTGGAGGAGCTGCTGACGCACGCCTACGGCCTCTACCGCAAGAGCCACCCCTGGGTGGGCGACCATCCGCTGTCGCCGAAGTCCGTCGTGCGCGACATGTACGAGCGGGCGCTGAGCTTCACGGAGTTCGTCTCCTTCTACGACCTGGCCCGTACCGAGGGCATCGTGCTGCGCTATCTGGCGGGCGCGTACAAGGCGCTCGACCACACGGTTCCCGACGATCTGAAGTCGGACGACCTGGAGGACCTGATCGCCTGGCTGGGCGAGATGGTGCGGCAGGTCGACTCCAGTCTGCTGGACGAGTGGGAGCAGCTGGCCAACCCCGAGGAGGAGTCCGCGGAGGAGGCCCAGGAGCGCGCCGACCAGGTCAAGCCGGTCACGGCCAATGCCCGCGCCTTCCGGGTGCTCGTGCGCAACGCGATGTTCCGCCGCGTGGAGCTGGCCGCGCTGGACAAGTTCCACGAGCTGGGCGAGATGGACGCCGAGGCCGGGTGGGACGCGGACCGCTGGGCAGAGGCGATGGACGCGTACTGGGACGAGTACGAGGAGCTGGGCACCGGCCCCGACGCGCGGGGCCCGAAGCTGCTGCGCATCGAGGAGCTGCCGGAGGACGGTCTCTGGCGGGTGCGGCAGACGTTCGCGGACCCCAACGGCGACCACGACTGGGGCATTTCCGCCGAGGTGGACCTCACCGCCTCCGACGAGGAGGGCCGCGCGGTCGTACGGGTCACGGACGTCGGCCAGCTGTAGCCGCGCCGGGGCGGCACTCATCGGGAGGCTCGCGCCGCGTGCCGGGGGCGCCACAGCCGGGCCCACAGGCGGCGTGGCCGGGCCGGCCGTGGGCGTCCCTCGGCGCCGGCCGTCGGAGCCCTGCCACGGTCACCGCCTTCCTCGCCCCGCCCGCGCGTGACGCGTGGCCGGGCGGGGAGGGCGGGCCGGTCGGCCCGGGCCTCCAGCAGGGCGACGGCGAGGCAGTGCCGGTGCCACTCGGTCTCGTCCGGATCCCGTGCCGTGACGAGCGTGCCGATCACCTCGGCGGCCGCGGCCGATTCGGGGCGCGCCGTCGCCGGCACCGGGCGCAGGGCGTCGAGACGGACGCGCTCGCCGGGGCCGGACGCCACCGTCCGCACTTCCGCCAGCTGGACGGCCAGTTCCAATTCCCTGGGCTTCAGGCCCAGTTCCCGGGCCGCCCTCCTCGGCGGCACGCCCTGCTCCGGCAGCCGGGTGTGGTACACGGCCATGACGTTCTCCCCCCGCTCCTCGGTTCATCACGGACAGTGATGAAGGTAGCGGAGGGTCACGACACATGGGCGCGCCCCGCCCGAATCTGTGGATAACTTTGGCCGGCCCGCGCCCGAGCAGGCATTACGCTCCGCCGTCACCGCCCCGGCGGGCCTCGATCCCGAGATGCTCACCGACCCGGTTGACGAGCAGGGTCATCTCGTAGGCCATCTGCCCGATGTCGGATCCGGCCTCGCCGAGGACACACAGACAGCTGCCCTCACCGGCGGCCGTCACGAACAGCACCCCCTCGGCGAACTCGACCATGGTCTGCCGCACTTCGCCCGCGCGGAAGTGCCGGCCGGTCCCCCGCGCCAGGCTGTGGAGCCCGGAGGCGACCGCGGCCAGGTGCTCGGCGTCTTCTCTCGCCAGGTCCGCGCTCGCCCCCGTCACCAGTCCGTCGTTGGACAGCACCAGCGCGTGGCGTATCTCGTCGACGCGCCGGGTCAGGTCGTCCAGCATCCAGTCGAGTCCCTTGCCGCCGGCCATGCCCCGCCTCCCCGTTCCCGATTGCCCGTGACTGCCGTGCAAGCCTTGCTCACCGGCGTCCGCTCGGCAACCCGCCCGCCCAGTGGGTACGCGCACGCTTCACCTCACCGTCGCCTCTTCGCCGGGCGGCGGTTCAACGCGGCGGGCGCCGGGCACACTTGAACGACCGGAGGGAAAGACGCTCACCGGGGCAGGTGATCCGCGTGTTCGACAAACTCCGCAAGCGCATCGAGGACGTCCGGCAGCCGACGGTGGCGCGTCCACCGGCGGCGCGGCAGCGCAATCTGTTCGAGGCCGCGGCCGTCTATGTGGCCGCTTGTGCCGAGAACGACCACGAGAGGAGCGCGGAGGCCGCCCGCTGGGTCTCGCCCGAAGCACTCGGCTTCGGAGTGAACGAGCTCGCCTGCCGCGCCGTCATCGCGCTCGCCCGCGAGCGCGACGAGCCACCCCAGACGGTGGCGCGTTCCCTCCTCGGACTGCCGACCGCGTAACACCGCCGGCCCCGTCGTCCGGCCCGGTTCGGCCCGCCGACGACGGCCCTTCACCTCCTCGCCCCCTCGTCTCCCCCACCGACCCCGCCTTCGCGCCGCGCTCCGCGGACGTTTTCCATCCCGTCATTTTCAAGACGAGTACATGACATGACGCGCGTCCTACGCTGCCAGCGCGGTTCCACGTCCCGCCCTACTCCGCCGCTCGTCGCCACTGTCCCGTACGGAGGACTCGTGCCCCCCACCACTCACCGGACCCGTCGTCCGCGTCGCCGACTCGCCGCCGTCGCCACCGCCTTCGGGCTCGCCGCCGCCTCCCTCGGCCTCTGGGCCTCGGACTCGTCCGCCGCATCCGCGGTACCCACCCCCGACCACGTGGTGGTCGTCGTCTTCGAGAACCACGCCTTCGGCCAGGTCATGGGCAGTTCGAGCGCCCCGTACATCAACTCCCTGGCAGCGGGCGGCGCCAGCCTCACGGCCTCCTACGCGGAGACCCACCCGAGCCAGCCCAACTACTACGCGCTGTTCTCCGGAGACACCCAGGGCGTCACCGACGACAGCTGCGTCGACCCCGGCTTCAGCCAGGAGGCCAATCTCGCCTCCGAGCTCGTCGACGCCGGAAGAACGTGGGCGAGCTACAACGAGTCCCTGCCCTCCGAGGGATCCACGACCTGCAAGAGCGGCAACTATGCGCAGAAGCACAACCCCTGGTTCGGCTTCGACAACGTCCCCACCAGCAGCGCGCACACCTTCGGCGCCTTCCCCCGCGACTACGCGACGCTGCCTACCGTCTCCTTCGTCGTGCCCAACCTCTGCAGCGACATGCACGACTGCTCGGTCGGCACCGGTGACACCTGGCTCAAGAACAACCTCAAGGGCTACGCCGACTGGGCCAAGACCCACAACAGCCTGCTGCTGATCACCTTCGACGAGGACAACCGGCTCAGCGGCAACCGCATCCCGACCGTCCTGTACGGCCAGCCGGTCAAGGCGGGAACCACCTCCGGGGAGACGTACAACCACTACGACGTGCTGCGCACGATCGAGGACATGTACGGCACCTCGCACGCCGGGAACGCCGCGCGCGCCAAGGACATCTCCGGCGTCTGGACCAGCTGACCGTGTACCTCGCGGACAGCCGCACCGCCCCGGACACCGCCGCCGGCCGTGACGCCCGTCCCGGCCGGCGGATCGGCGCCGTGCCCGGCACGGTGCTCGCCCTGGGCACCGTCAGTCTCATCACCGACGTGTCCTCGGAGATGGTCACCGCCGTCCTGCCGCTCTACCTCGTGGCCGGCCTGGGCCTGTCGCCGCTGGGGTTCGGCCTGCTGGACGGCGTCTACAACGGCGTCAGCGCGCTCGTCCGCCTCGTCGGCGGCCGTCTCTCCGACCGCCGCGGCAGCGGGCACAAGGCTGTCGCGGTCGCCGGGTACGGCCTCTCCGCGCTGTGCAAACCGCTGCTGCTCGTCACGCACAGCGTGCCGCTGATCGGTGCCGTGCTGGCCGCCGACCGCACCGGCAAGGGACTGCGCACGGCTCCGCGCGACGCCCTCATCTCGCTGGCGAGCGAACCCGCGACGCGGGGCCGGGCGTTCGGCGTGCACCGGGCGATGGACACCGCGGGCGCACTGCTGGGTCCGCTGGTCGCGTTCCTCATCCTGCGCGTCGCCGCCGACGGCTACGACGCCGTCTTCACCACGAGCGGCTGCGTGGCCGTGCTGGGCGTCCTGGTCCTGCTGCTGTTCGTCCCCGGGCGCTCGCCCTCACCAGGAGGCCGGGAAACGTCCGGCAGCGTGGACGACCGGGTGCCGCTGCGCGTGCTGCTGCGGCGCCCGGCGGTCAGGCGACTGACCGGCTGCGCGGTGCTGCTGGGGCTGACCACCGTCAGCGACTCGTTTCTCTATCTGACGCTCCAGCGCCGCCTGGACCTGCCGGAGTCGTGGTTCCCGCTGCTGCCGCTCGGCACGGCCTGCGCGTTCCTGCTGCTGGCCGTGCCGCTCGGCGCGGTCGCCGACCGGGTCGGGCGCCGCCGGCTGTTCCTGTGCGGTCATCTGGCCCTGCTGGGCGCGTACGGGCTGCTCGTCGCACCGCTCGGCGCGGCATCCGGGTCGTCCGCGCCGGCGTGTCTGGTCCTGCTGCTGCACGGGACCTTCTACGCCGCCACCGACGGCGTCCTGGCCGCCGCGACCGCCGACGCCGTGCCGGAGGCAGTGCGCGGCAGCGGGCTGGCCGTCGTGCAGACCGGGCAGGCCGCCGCCCGCTTCCTGTGTTCGATCGCCTTCGGCGCGGCGTGGACCGCCTGGGGCGACCGCACGGCATTGGGCACGGCCGCCGCCGGTCTCGCCGTATCCGCCGCCCTGAGTGCGCTGTTGCTGCGCACCCCTCCCCCACCGGAGCCCGTCCGTTGAACCGTCCGAACCGTCCGAACCGCCTGACCCGCCAGTTCCGCCCGAACCGTCTGATCCACCTGCCGAACCGCACGGCCCGTCTGCTGGTGCTGTGCGTCGCCGTGCTGCTGCTGGGCGGTGTCGTCGCGGGCGTCACTCTGCGTGCCGCCGACCGGGCGGCCGAGAAGGACCGGGCACGGGCGGACGGGCCGTCGGTGCGCTCCGGCGAGGTCACCCTGGGCGCGGCGGGCCGTACGGTCTTCCGCAACATGGCCTGGGGGCCGCACCGCGACGAGATCGCCTCGGTCGCGGACACGGACCCGACCGGGCCCCGCACCGCCTCGGGGGTGCGCTGTCTGCGTTTCCACTCCGCTGCCGGGACGGGCATCTGCCTCCAGGCGGTGCGCGGCCGGCTGGGCGACCGCTACCGCGCGGTCGTCCTCGACGAGCACCTGCGGGAACTGCGCCACTACGACCTCGCGGGCATCCCCACCCGCGCCCGGGTCTCGCCCGACGGGCGCACCGTCGCGTGGACCGTCTTCGTCAGCGGCGACTCCTACGCGGGTACCGCCTTCTCCACCCGCACCTCCGTCGCCGACGTCCGCGGTGGCACGCTGGACGCCGATCTGGAGGCGTACACCTTGATGCTGGACGGCCGTCCGCACAGAGCGGCGGACGTCAACGTCTGGGGCGTCACCTTCGCCGACGACCGTCGCTTCTACGCCACCGTCGCCACGGGCGGGCAGACCTATCTGGTGCGCGGCGACCGTACGGACCGGACGCTGACCGCCCTGCACGCCAATGTCGAATGCCCCTCGCTCTCCCCCGACGGGACGCGCATCGCCTACAAGAAGCGCGTCGAGGGAGTCTCCTCCGACGCGCCCTGGCGGCTGTACGTCCTGGACCTGCGCACCCTGCGCGAGACCGCCACGGCCGAGCGGCGCAACGTCGACGACCAGGCCGTCTGGCAGGACGACCGGACCCTGGTCTACTCACTGCCCGGTGACTACGGCTCCGACCTGTGGACCGTACCGGCCGACGGCTCCGGCAGGGCCGCGCTCGTCATGAAGGCGGCCCTGGCCCCGGCCTACGCCGGGCGCCACTGATCGCCGGGGCCACCGGCCCCGGCGGTCCTCTAACGCCCCAGCTCCTTGCGGCCGACCCGGCGCAGCCTCTTGCGCTGCGAGGGATCCAGCAGCAGATACGCGCCGACCGGCACTCCGACGATCACCAGCAGCGCCGCCCAGAACGGCAGCAGCCACAGCAGGATCACACCCACCACCACTCCACCTGCGGCGACCTTGGCCCTGTTGCTCATGCCGTGCCTCCTTCGCGACGGTGCCGCTCTGTCCGGCACAACGCCCGGCAGCCGCGGCGGGTTCCTCGCCCTGCCGTCCGACGCCGACCATCCGACGACCATCCGGGACCGTCCGGGACGTCCGGGACCGTCCGCACAGGCTTCCGCCGGCACCGGCGCCCTCCTCCACCCTGCCACGTGGCACGGCTCACAGCCGGGACACCCTCGTCCGGCTCGCGCGTCCTGTACCCTCGGCCGCTCCGGCCCCGACTAGTCAAATTTGAGGACTGCGCGCATCGTGATCCCGCTCTCTGCCGCGACACCCTCCGACCTGACCCGCCTCATCCGCTGTTCCGCCGTGTTCCTCCCCGGCGATCCGGCCCGTACCGGTCGTGTCGCGTTCTGGCTGCCGGACGGCGAGCCGCCCGGCGATCCGGAAGCCGCCGAGGAGCTGACCGTCGCCGTCGCCGACGGCACCGAGGTCATCACCACGACCGTCCGGGCCACCGTGCTGCCCGTCCGGGAGGCCCTGCCCGTCCTGACCCGGGCCCGTGCCGCGCGGGCCGACGAGGCGGCGGCCTTCTGGGGCACGGCGGCCGTGCTCGCTCTGCAACTGGCCGCGAGCGGCAGGCTGCTGCCCGGTCTGAGCGCCACCGATCACGACGCCTGGCACATGGGCCCCCTCTCGCCCGACGATCTGCGCCGCGTCCGCGAACTGGCCGCCGCCATGCCACCCTCCGCCCACGCCGCTCCGCTGCCCGGCAGCGAACCGCTTCTGCTGCCCGACCCCGAGGGGCTCGTTCGCGCCTTCCTGGACGCCGTCGCCGACGGCCTGCCCCGTACCCCCGCCGCCGCGCTCGCGGCCGGCGGGCCGGCCTTCGCGGCCGCCGAACCGCGCCGGCTGCCCGGACACCGCGCCTGGGCGGCCGATGTCGCCGCCGGGCACGACGCGGGCGTGCGGGTCTCGCTGCGGGTGGAGGTCCTCGGCCTGTCCGAGGCCTCGCCGCGGTTCCGGGCCGTCCTCCAGGTGCACAGCCTGGCCGACCCGGCGCTCGTCGCGGACGCGGCCGACGTGTGGGCCGGATCCTCACCGGCGGCCGCCGCCCTGGGCGGCCGCGCGGCACGGAGGAACGCCCTCCTGGCACTGCGCCGTGCCGCGCACGCGTGGCCCGCCCTCTCACCCCTGCTGGCCCAGGCCCGGCCCGACGCCGTCGAGCTCGCGGACGAGGAGGCCGGCGAACTGCTCGGCGCCGCCGGGCGCACCCTCGACGCAGCCGGGGTCGAGGTGCACTGGCCCAAGGAACTGGTCCGCGAGCTCACCGCGCGCGCTGTCGTCGGCGCACAGGACGAGCGCACACAGGACGAGCCCGCACAGGGTGACCGTGCACAGGGTGACCGCGCACAGGACGACGGCCCACGGTTCGAGCGGCCGTCCGGCCTGCCGCCCGTGTTGTCCGGCGACGCGCTGCTCACGCTCAGCTGGCGCTTCACCATCGGCGGCGAGGCAGTGACGCGGGAGGAGCTGGACCGGCTCGCCGAGGCGAGCCGCCCTGTGGTGCGGCTGCGCGACCAGTGGGTGGTCGTAGACCCGGAGACGGTGCGCCGTGCCCGCGAGCGGCGGGACCGGCGGTTGGCGCCGCTGGAGGCGCTGGGCGCCGCCCTGACCGGCCGCGCGGCGGAGGACGACGACGCGACCGTCGAGGTCCGGCCGGTCGGCCGGCTGGCGGAACTGCGCGACCGCCTCGCCGATCCCGAGACGGCGTACGAGCCCGTCGCCCAGCCGGCCGCGCTCGCCGCCACGCTGCGCGACTACCAGCTGCGCGGCCTGAACTGGCTGCACCGGATGACCTCGCTCGGCCTCGGCGGCTGCCTGGCGGACGACATGGGACTCGGCAAGACCATCACCGTGATCGCGCTGCATCTGCATCGCCGGACGCTGCCGGAGGCGGCCGGTCCGACTCTCGTCGTCTGCCCGACCTCGCTCATGGCGAACTGGCAGCGGGAGATCGAGCGGTTCGCGCCGGGCACGCCGGTGCGCCGGTTCCACGGCCCGTCCCGCTCGCTCGACGCCCTGGCCGACGACGAGTTCGTGCTCACCACGTACGGCACGATGCGGCTGGACACCCCGCGGCTGGCCGCGACCGGCTGGGGCATGGTCGTCGCCGACGAGGCCCAGCACGTGAAGAACCCGCACTCGGCGACCGCCCGCGCGCTGCGGACCATCGGCGCGCGGGCGCGCGTGGCGCTGTCCGGCACCCCGGTGGAGAACAATCTCTCCGAACTGTGGGCGATCCTCGACTGGACGACACCCGGATTGCTGGGGTCGCTCGGCACGTTCCGCCGGCGGTACGCGCAGGCCGTCGAGAGCGGCACCGACCCGGCCGCCGCCGAGCGGCTGGCGGCGCTCGTCCGGCCGTTCCTGCTGCGCCGCCGCAAGTCCGACCCCGGCGTGGCGCCCGAACTGCCGCCGAAGACCGAGACGGACCACGCGGTCGCGCTGACCCGGGAACAGGCCGGCCTGTACGAGGCGGTGGTGCGGGAGCTGCTGGCGGAGGTCGCCGAGGCCGACGGCATGGAGCGGCGCGGGCTGATCGTGAAGCTGCTCACCGGTCTGAAGCAGATCTGCAACCATCCGGCGCAGTTCCTCAAGGAGCGCGGCGGCTCGCAGGACGGGCTCCGCCTCGCCGGCCGGTCCGGGAAGCTGGAGCTCCTGGACGAACTGCTGGACACCATCCTCGCCGAGGGGGCGAGCGTCCTGGTCTTCACACAGTACGTGGAGATGGCGCGGCTGCTCGAACAGCATCTGACGGCCCGTGGTGTGCCGGTGCGGCTGCTGCACGGCGGAACGCCCGTCCGGCGGCGCGAGGAGATGGTGCGTGCCTTCCAGGAAGGGGAGGTGCCGGTCTTCCTGCTGTCGCTGAAGGCCGCGGGGACGGGGCTCAACCTCACCCGCGCCGGCCACGTCGTGCACTTCGACCGCTGGTGGAACCCGGCTGTCGAGGCACAGGCCACCGATCGTGCCCACCGCATCGGGCAGACGCAGCCGGTGCAGGTGCACCGGCTGATCGCCGAGGGCACGATCGAGGACCGCATCGCGGAGCTGCTCACCCGCAAACAGGCACTGGCCGACGCCGTCCTGGGGTCGGGCGAGTCGGCCCTGACCGAGCTGACCGACGCCGAGCTGGCGGAACTCGTGGAACTGAGGGGGGCGGGACGATGACAGGACACGACGACGGGCAACAGCGCACGTTCGCGGCCATGGCGCCCGTGTGCGGCCGGGGGTTCGCCGCCACCTTGTGGGGCCGGGCGTGGCTGCGGGCGCTGGAGGAGACGGCGCTCGACGGTGCGCAGGTGAAGGAGGGCCGCCGTGCCGCGCGCGCCGGCGCGGTCGGCGCGGTGACGGTGGCACGGGGACGGGTCACCGCCGTCGTACGGGACCGGGACGGCACCCCGTACCGGGCGGACGTGCATGTCCAGCAGCTCTCGTCCGTCGGCTGGGAGCGTTTCGCCGAGCTGGTTGCGGACCGGCCCGAGCATCTGGCCGCGCTGCTGGACGGCGACCTGCCGCCGCACCTGGTGGACGACGCGGCGGCCGCGGGCGTGGACCTCCTTCCCGGCATGGGCGATCTGGAGCCCGAATGCGCCTGCGGCGCCTGGGACCACTGCGCGCACACGGCGGCGCTGTGCCATCACGTCGGAAGGCTGCTCGACGCGGATCCGTTCGTCCTGCTGTTGCTGCGGGGCCGCGGTGAGCGCGAACTGCTGGACGCGCTGGGGGCCCGTGCGGCCGCGCTCGACGCTGCGGGCGCCCCTGAGGCGCCTGCGGGCATACCGGCCGCCGAGGCGTTCACCGCGCGCGAACTCGGCCTCGTACCGCCCCTTCCCGACCCGCCCTGCGGAGTGGAGGTGCCCGGGCGGCCGCCCGCACTGACCGGTGACACTCCCCCGCCCGACGGGCTGGACGTCGCGGCGCTGGAGTTCCTCGCCGCGGACGCGGCCGAGCGGGCCGGCCGGCTGCTGGCCGAGGCGCTGAGGCCCGGCCACGAGCTGTCGCCGCCGCAGCAGCCCCTGACGGTCCGGCAGGACGCGCGTCGGCTGGTGGCGTCCGGGCCCGGCGGCCGCGTCGCCGCCCGGCTGGCGGCGGTCTATGAGGACGCCGGCCTCGACACCGAGGCATAAGGCCGCACTTCGCAGGGCAGAGGGCCCCAAGAGCACATTTTCATAGGCGGTTGAATGCTTTCATCCCACCAATGACAGAATGTATGCGATCGCACGTTCGTGCACCTTCTGCACCATGGAAAGGCTTTTCGGGATGGTTCTCACCCTGCTCCGCCGTTGTCAGCGTTCGCTCCGTCAGGAGTCCGCGCCGATACCGGTCGGCGCGGGGGCCCTGGACTGTGTCGTGCTGGACCCGGTGCGGCTGCCGCTGCACCGGGCGGACGTCGTCGTGCGCGACATGAACAGCCGTGAGATCGTGCGCGGGCAGACCGACCCGCACGGGCGGTTCGCGGCCACCGTGACACCGGGCGAGTACAGCGTCGCCGTGACGGCCGAGGGCTTCCAGCCGCTGCGCCACACCGTCGAGGCCGCGGAGGGCGCGCGGACCGCCCTGGGTCCGATGGCCATGGAACCCGCCCCGGCCCCCGTGATGCCGGCCGCCGGGGCCTGGCGGATCGACCCGGACCACTCGGCCGTGCGGTTCATCTCGCGGCACATCGGCCTGGCGGAGGTGCACGGCCGGTTCAATCGCTTCGAGGGCGGCCTGTGGGTCGGTGAGCGCATGGAGGACTCGCGCGTCCACGTGACGATCGAGACGGCCAGCATCGACACCGGCGTCGCCCAGCGCGACGACTGACGGCGGTGACCTGAAGTGTCCCCCTTCGTTCTCTTTGCGAGCACTCTCTTCGCGAGCACTCCGAGAACCCTGAGGGAGATTCCCAT
>NZ_JBFAPH010000057.1:0-23270 GCF_040675635.1 Streptomyces sp. NPDC049577 | reverse complement strand
GGCGCGGACGTCGAGGTCGGCGCGGGCGAGCTGACCATCTACGACAACCTCGACGCCAAGACCGGCGAGCTGTGCTGGAAGGACCTCTGCCGCGGCCCCCACCTGCCCACCACGCGCAACATCCCCGCGTTCAAGCTGATGCGCAACGCCGCCGCCTACTGGCGCGGCAGCGAGAAGAACCCGATGCTCCAGCGCATCTACGGCACCGCCTGGCCCACCAAGGACGAGCTGAAGGCCCACCTGGACTTCCTCGCCGAAGCCGAGAAGCGCGACCACCGCCGCCTCGGCTCGGAGCTGGACCTCTTCTCCATCCCGGAGCAGATCGGCTCGGGCCTGGCGGTCTTCCACCCCAAGGGCGGCATCATCCGCCGGGTCATGGAGGACTACAGCCGCAAGCGGCACGAGGAAGAGGGGTACGAGTTCGTCTACACGCCCCACGCGACCAAGGGCAAGCTCTTCGAGACCTCGGGCCACCTGGACTGGTACGCCGACGGCATGTACCCGCCCATGCAGCTCGACGAGGGCGTGGACTACTACCTCAAGCCCATGAACTGCCCCATGCACAACCTGATCTTCGATGCCCGGGGGCGCTCGTACCGCGAGCTGCCGCTGCGCTTCTTCGAGTTCGGGACCGTGTACCGGTACGAGAAGTCGGGCGTCGTGCACGGCCTGACCCGCGCCCGGGGCTTCACGCAGGACGACGCGCACATCTACTGCACCCGTGAGCAGATGGGCGAGGAGCTCGACCGCACCCTCACCTTCGTCCTGGACCTGCTGCGCGACTACGGCCTGAACGACTTCTACCTGGAGCTGTCCACCAAGGACGAGGAGAAGTTCGTCGGGTCGGACGAGGTCTGGGAGGAGGCCACCGAGACGCTGCGCGAGGTGGCCGAGAAGCAGGGCCTGGAGCTCGTCGCCGACCCGGGCGGCGCGGCCTTCTACGGCCCGAAGATCTCGGTGCAGGCGAAGGACGCCATCGGCCGTACCTGGCAGATGTCGACGATCCAGCTCGACTTCAACCTGCCGGAGCGTTTCGACCTGGAGTACACGGCGGCCGACGGCTCGCGCCAGCGGCCCGTCATGATCCACCGTGCGCTGTTCGGCTCGATCGAGCGGTTCTTCGCGGTGCTGCTGGAGCACTACGCGGGCGCCTTCCCTGCCTGGCTGGCCCCGGTCCAGGCGGTCGGCATCCCGATCGGTGACGCGCACGTCGAGTACCTGCGGGAGTTCGCCGCCGAGGCGAAGAAGAAGGGCCTGCGGGTCGAGGTGGACGCCTCGTCGGACCGGATGCAGAAGAAGATCCGCAACCACCAGAAGCTGAAGGTCCCCTTCATGATCATCGTCGGTGACGACGACATGAACGCGGGCACGGTGTCCTTCCGCTACCGCGACGGTTCGCAGAAGAACGGGATTCCGCGCGAGGTCGCGATGCAGGAGATCGCTGATGCCGTAGAGCGTCGAGTCCAGGTCTGATCTGCTCCCCGCGCACGCGGGGGTTCCCAGGGGCGGCCCGTCCGGGCCGCCCCTCGGCGTTTCCGCCGTCGTGCCGGGGAATATGCTGGCCCTCATGACGAATGAGCCGGAGCAGCAGTTCGGAGTGGGCGCGCCGGACGCCTTCCAGCGCCTGTGGACGCCCCATCGGATGGCCTACATCCAGGGCGAGAACAAGCCCACCGGCCCGGGGGCCGACGACGGCTGCCCGTTCTGCTCGATTCCGGCCAAGAGCGACGAGGACGGGCTGATCGTCGCCCGGGGCGAGCGTGTCTACGCCGTGCTCAACCTCTACCCGTACAACGGCGGACACCTGATGGTCGTCCCGTTCCGGCACGCCGCCGACTACACCGAGCTGGACGAGGCCGAGACGGCCGAGCTGGCGGACTTCACCAAGCGCGCCATGCGTGCTCTCCGCGCCGCCTCCGGGGCGCACGGCTTCAACATCGGCATGAACCAGGGCGCGACGGCAGGTGCCGGCATCGCCGCGCATCTGCATCAGCACATCGTGCCCCGCTGGGGCGGTGACACGAATTTCATGCCGGTCGTCGGCCACACCAAGGTCCTGCCGCAGCTGCTCTCGGACACCCGCAAGATGCTCGCGGACGTCTGGCCGGCCGTGTAGTCCCTGCCGTCGCCGGGGAGACACGAAACGCGCCCGGGGCGGTCAAATCATCCGGATTGCACATATAGACGCGCTCTAATGGTGCGGTGACCTTCCTCCACCGCCGTACCGTGCTGCGCGCGGCCGCGGGTGGTGCCCTCGCGGGTGCCGCCGGGGCCGCGGTGGCCGGGTGCGGCGGTGATGCGGAACGTTCCGCCGGTTCGTCGCACGCGCCCGCGCACGCCTCCGCGCAGGCGTCGCATCCGCCGGCGCACGGGGTCGCCGCGCCCCCGGGGCCGCCGCTGCTTCTGCCCAAGCTGCCACCGGGGCTGCCCGCGCAGATCGAGCACGGGCCGCGCGACGGCCACGCGGTGGCGCTGACCTTTCACGGCCGCGGTGACGCCAGGACCGCGAACGCCCTGCTCTCGGAGGTCGAGCGGGCCGGGGCGCGGGTGACGGTGCTG
The DNA here is from genome assembly GCF_040675635.1 of Streptomyces sp. NPDC049577. Classification (NCBI taxonomy): domain Bacteria; kingdom Bacillati; phylum Actinomycetota; class Actinomycetes; order Kitasatosporales; family Streptomycetaceae; genus Streptomyces; species Streptomyces sp. NPDC049577. The sequence continues at coordinate 20,711 of NZ_JBFAPH010000057.1, read as the reverse complement.
GCCGTCGGGGACTGGCTGGACGCACAGCCGAAGATGGCCCGCCGGGTGCTGGACGGCGGTCATGAGCTGGGCAACCACACGATGCGGCATCTGAGCGTCTGCTCGATGAGCGCGAAGGCGGCGTATGCCGAGATCGCGGAGTGCGCGGACCGGCTGCGGCGGCTGACGGGCGGGATCGGCCGGTGGTTCCGGCCGTCGCGGGCCCGGCGCGCGACCGATCAGGTGGCCCGGCTGGCGCGGCAGGTCGGCTATCCGCACGTTCTGTCGTACGACGTGGACTCGCTCGACTTCACCGATCCGGGGGCCGAGGTCGTGCGGCGTACCGTGCTGGACGCGGTACGGCCGGGATCGGTCGTGAGTCTGCACTTCGGGCACGCCGGCACGGTGGCCGCGCTGCCCGCGATCCTCGACGGCCTGCACCGCCGCGGACTGCGTGCGGTGACGACTACGGAGCTGCTGACCCGATGATCCAGTTCTCGCGTGTTGGTCCTCGTCCCCGGGTGCGCCGTGCGGCGTTGTGCGCCGCCGTCCTGGTGCTGGCGGCCGTCGCCGGCTGCGGTGGTGGCGAGGAGAGGAAGAAGGAGGAGCCGCGTCAGGCCGGGCACGCCAGTCATGGTGCGGCGCGGGGGGTGCCGCAGGGTCTGCCGGGGATGCCGCCGCTGCTGGATCCGAACGACCTGTACGCGGCCGACCGGCCGAACATGCTGTCGCCGGTGGTGAAGGACTTTCCGTCGCGGGTGTACGTGCCCAATACGGAGTCGGACACGGTGAGCGTGATCGATCCGAAGACGTACAAGGTGATCGAGACGATTCCGGTGGGGGAGCAGCCGCAGCACGTGGTGCCCTCGTGGGACCTGAAGACGTTGTGGGTGAACAACGACCGCGGTCACACGCTGACGCCGATCGATCCGGCGACGGGGAAGGCGGGCAAGCCGGTCGACGTGCACGACCCGTACAACCTCTACTTCACGCCGGACGGCAAGTACGCGGTGGTGATGGCGTCGATGGACCGGGAGCTGGTGTTCCGGGACGCGCACACCATGAAGCGGATGAAGACGGAGCCGGTGAACTGTCTGGGCGTCAATCACGCCGACTTCTCGCCGGACGGGCGGTACTTCATCGTCTCGTGCGAGTTCTCGGGGGAGTTGCTGAAGGTCGACACGGCGCGGATGAAGGTGATCGGCAAGCAGAAGCTGCCGTTCGACGGGGCGATGCCGCAGGACGTGAAGATCTCGTCCGACGGGAAGACCTGGTACATCGCCGACATGATGGCCGACGGTGTGTGGGTGCTGAACGGGGACAGGTTCACCGAGCCGTGGCTGATGCCGACCGGCAAGGGAGCGCACGGTCTGTATGTGAGCCGGGACTCGAAGTCGATGTACATCTCGAACCGGGGCGAGGGCAGCATTTCGGTGCTGGACCTGGCGACGCGCAAGCTGGTGCACAAGTGGGAGCTGCCGGACGGCGGCAGTCCGGACATGGGCGGCGTGTCGGCGGACGGCAAGGTGCTGTGGCTGTCGGGGCGTTACAACAGCGAGGTGTACGCGATCGACACCACCGACGGGCATCAGATCGCGCGTATCCACGTGGGGGACGGGCCGCACGGGCTGGCGGTGTATCCGCAGCCGGGACGGTACTCGCTGGGCCACACCGGGATCTTCCGGTGAGGCTCCTGCGGGCTACGGCCCGGTGACGTCGCGTCAGGCGTTGTAGACGTCGGCCTGGCGCGGTGCGGGGTCCTGGACAGCGCCGCTGAGGAAGTTGGCGCGGTTGCCGAAGCGCTCGGTGTCGACGCCGTGTTCGTCGAGGACGCGCAGGGCGGCCTCGTGGACGACGCGCAGGACCGGGGTGGCGGCGCGCAGGGCGTCGTCGGCCATGAAGCGGTGGCGCCACGGCTGGGCCGACAAGCGGGCCCACGTTGCCCTCGCCGGCGGCCTCGGCGACGATCCGCTCCGCCTCCCGGCGCGCCGCGCCGACCATGGCGTCGGCCTGCTCCTCGGCGGCCGCGGCGGCCCGGACGGCCTCCTCCTGCGCCTGGGCGACGAGGGCGTCCGCCTGCTCGCCGGCCTCGGCCAGCCGGCGGGCGGCGGCGTCGCGTGCGTCGTCCACCGTCCGCTCGCCCTCGGCGCGCGCCTCGGCCCGCAGCCGCTCGGCCTCCAGGACGGCGTCCGCCTTGATCTTCGCCGAGTCGGCCCGCGTGCTGTTCGCGTTCTCCTGCGCGGCGGCCAGCGCCTCGGCCGCCTCGACGGCCATCCGCTCGGCCTCCGCCGTCGCCTCCGCGATCAGCGTGTCCGCCTGCTCGGCCGCCTCGCTGCGGCGGGCGTTGGCCGCCTCGCGCGCCTCGTCGACGAGCCGGGACGCCTCGCTGCGCGCCGCGTCCAGCGCCTCGGCCGCGTCGGCGTGCATCCGCTCGGCCTCCGCCGTGGCCTCGCCGACCAGCTGCTCGGCCTGCGCGGACGCCTCGGCCAGCCGCGCCTCGGCCGCCTCACGGGCCTCGTCCCGCGCCTGCTCCGCGTCGCGGCGCGCGGTCTCCAGCGTCGTGGTCGCCTCGGCGACCAGCCGCTCGCCCTCCGCCGTCGCCTCGGCGATCAGCTCGTCGGCCTGCGCCGCGGCCTCGGTGCGCTTGGCGTTGGCCGCCTCGCGCGCCTCGTCCACGATCCGGTCGGCCTCGCCCTGCGCACCCGAGGTCAGCTCCTCGGCCTCCTGGACGATCCGCTCGGCCTCGGCACGGCCCTCGGCACGCATCCGGTTCGCGTCCTCACGGGCGTCCGCCCGGGTCCGCGCCGCGTCCTGCTCGGCCTGCGCCAGCGCGTCCGAGGCGTCGGTGCGCATCTGCCGCGCCTTGGCCGCCGCGTCGGAGACGGCCTTCTCCGCCTCGGCCCGCAGCCGCTCGGCCTCCGCCGTCGCCTCGGCGACGATCCGCTCGCCCTCGGCACTCGCCTCGGCCCGGTGGGCGTCGGCCGTCTCCTGCGCCTCGTCCAGCGCCCGCGCCGCGTCGGCGCGCAACCGCTCGGCCTCCGCCTTGGCGTCGGCGAGGACACGCTCGGCCTCGGCCGTGACCTCCGCCTTGTGCCGGGCGGCGACCTCCGTGGCGTCCTCCACCGTCCGCTGCGCGTCGGCGACCAGCCGCTCCGCCTCGGCCATGGCCTCGGCGATCAGTTCGTCGGCCTGCTCGGCGGCCTCGGTGCGCTTGGCGTTCGCCGCCTCCCGCGCCTCGTCCAGCACGCGCGCGGCCTCGGCCCGCAGCCGGTCCGCGTCGGCCGTGGCCTCGGCACGCCGCGCCTCGGCGGTCTCCCGGGCCTCGCCCTCGATGCGGGACGCCTCGTCCCGCGCGGTCGCGACCGTCTCGGCGGCCTCGGCGCGCAGCCGCTCCGCCTCGGTCGTGGCCTCGGCGATCAGTTCGTCGGCCTGCTCGGCGGCCTCGGTGCGCTTGGCGTTCGCCGCCTCCCGCGCCTCGTCCAGGACGCGCGCGGCCTCGGCCTCCAGACGCCGGCCCTCGTCCGCCGCCTCGGACAGCGTGCGCTCGGCCTGCTCCTTCGCGGCCTGTGACGCGGCGTTCGCCTCGGCGCGGACCCGCGCCGCGTCCTCCGCGGCGCGCTCGCGCTCGGCGTACGCCTCGGCCCGCACCCGGTCCGCCTCGATCTGGGCGTCCGTGACCGTGCGTTCGGCGTTGTGTTCGGCGGCCGAGCGCAGCCCGGCGATCTCCTCCTCGGCCTGCTCGTGCAGCCCGGCGACCGACTCGCGCACCTGCTGGGCCGTCTGCTCGGCGGCCGAGACCAGCTCCGTGGCGCGCTGCTCGGCCTCCTCGACCAGCCGGCGCCCCTCCTCCTGCGCCTCGGCGACCCGCTTGCGGGCGGACGCCAGCAGCTCCTCGCTCTGCTCCCGCGCCGCCTCGCGCTCGGCCTGCGCCTCGCCCCGGGCGTCGCCGAGCAGCTCCTCGGCCTCGCGGCGGCGCCGGGCCGCCTCCTCCTGCGCGGCGACCAGCGCCTCGGCGGCCTCCGCGGCCGTCCGCTCGGCGGCCGCGTTCGCCTCGGCCCGCACCCGGTCCGCGGTCTCCTGCGCCTCGGTGCGCAGCCGCTCGGCCTCCGCCGCGGCCTCGGTGCGCAGCCGCGTCGCCGCGGCCTCGCCCTCGGCACGCGCGGCCGACGCCTCCTCGGCGGCCTCGGTGCGCAGCCGCTCGGCCTCCTCCTCGGCCTGCTCCCGCAGCGTACGGACGCGCTCGGCGGACTCCGTCCGCAGCCGCTCGCCCTCCTCGGCCGCCTCGCGGCGCAGCCGCTCGGCCTCCGTGCGCGCCTCGCGCAGCGCGGACTCGGCGGCCTCCACCCGCTGCTCGGCCTCGGTCTGGAGCCGGGTCAGCTCCGCCTCGGCCTCCGCGCGGCGCGCCTGCGCCGCCTGCTCGGCCTCCTCGCGCAGCTGCCGCGCCGCGTCGGCGGCCTCCGTACGGACCCGCTCGGCGTGCTCGTCGGCCTCCTGGGCCATCTGCTCGGCCTCGGCACGCGAGCGCTCCAGCGCCTCCTCGGCCTGCTTGCGCAGGCCGGCGGCGCGCTCGGCGGCCTCCGTGCGCAGCCGCTCGCTCTCGGCGCTCGCGCCGGACCGGGTCTCCTCGGCGTCCGCCTTGGCCTTCGCCAGCAGCTCCTCGGCGGTGCTGGCCGCCTCCTCGATCTGCTGGAGCGCCTCGCGCCGGGCCTCGCCCCGGATCCGCTCGCCCTCGGCCACGGCCTCGGCCCGCAGCTGCTCGGCCTCGCCGCGCAGCCGCCGCGCCTCCTCCTGGAGCTCGACGGTCTTGGCCCGGTACTCCTTGGTGTCGTCCTTGGCGGCGCCCTTGAGCTCCTCCGCCGAGGCCGCGGCCTGCTCGCGCAGCCGCTCGGCCTCCGCCTCCGCCTCCTTGCGGATGCGCTCGGCCTCGGCCGCCGCGGCCTTGGTCGCCGCCTGGGCGTCCGCCGTGGCCTTGGCCAGCACCTCCTCGGCCGTACGGGCCGCCTTGGCGAGCTGCGCGGCCGAGTCCTCGGCGACGGCGCTGCGCGCCTTCTCGGCCGCCTCGGCCAGCATCCGCTCGGCGTCGGCCGCCGCGTCCGCGCGCAGCTGCTCGGCCTCCGCCCGCAGGGCCTCGGCCTCCTTGGTGGCCTCGCTCACCAGCCGGGCGATCTCCGCCCGGGCCGTGCGGGTGCGCTGCTCGTTGTCCGCCTCGGCGGCCGAAAGCCGCCGGGTGGCGGCCTCCTTCGCCTCGGTGACCAGCTTCTCCGCCTCCGCGCGCGCCTCGCGCAGCGCCGTGTCGGCCTCCTGGAGGCGCGTCTCGGCGGCCCGCGTCATCTCGGACGCGCTCGTACGGGCCTGATCGGCCTCCGTGCTCGTGGCGAGGCGCAGCCGCTCGGCGTGCTCGGTGGCCTCCTGCGCCTGCGTGGAGGCGGCGGTCAGCAGCCGCTCGGCGTCCGCCCGGGCACGGCGCAGGATCGCTTCGGCTTCGGCGCGGGCCTCCTCGGCGGCCTGACCGAGCCGGCCCCGGGCCTGCTCGGTGAGCCGCTGGGCCTCCGCCCGGGCGGCCGCCAGCGAGGCCTCGGCCTCCGCGCGGGACTCCTCCAGCAGCCGACGGGCCTGCTGCTCGGTACGGGTGCGCAGCTGCTCGGCCCAGGCGACGTTCTCGTTGACGTGCGACTCGACGGTCTGGCGGCGCTCGTTGAGCTCCTCGTCCAGCCGCTGGCGCCGGGCCACGGCCTCGGCGTGCAGCTCGGCCTCCAGCCGGGCCTGCCGCTCGGCCTGCTCCTGGAGCACCCGCTGCGTCTGGGCCCGCGCCTCGCGCAGCTCGCGCTCGGCGTCGCTGCGCAGCTGCTCCGCCTGGATCTGCGCGTTGCGCAGCAGCTGCTCGGCCTGGTAGCCGATGTCGGCGGTGTCGTAGGCAGGACGGTGGGCGAGTTTGCGGCGCGCCTCATGGAGCTTGGCGCGCAGCACCTCGACCTGGTAGCCGAGGTCGTCGGCGTGCTGGACCGCCTTCTCCCGCTCGGTCTTCAGCCGCTCCATCTCGGCCTCGAACTTCGAGAGGTGGTCGGCCTCGTCCCGTTGCCACTCCTGGCGTTCGTAGCCCCGCACAGCGCGGTCCATCCGTCCCCTGGTCGCGTCGGCGGCCGGCCCCGTACTGCGTTGTGGTGGAACCCGGAGCCCGCCCTTCCGAAGAAATGGTGTCAGATCATCGGTACAGCCTGGGCCGGGCCCCACCCGAGCCCCGGCCGAACCTGCACTCTACCGGCCGGGGAAGGCGAGGGTCAGTGCTCCGCGTCCGGACGGGGTGCCGAGGTGACGAGTTCGGTGAGCACGCCGTGGCAGTCCTTGGGGTGCAGGAAGGTGATCCTGGACCCCATGGAACCGATGCGCGGCTCGTCGTAGAGCACCCGCACGCCCTTGCCGCGGATCGCCTCCGCGTCCCCGTCGACGTCGGCGGTGCCGAAGGCGATGTGGTGCACGCCCTCACCGTTCTTGGCGAGCCACTTGCCCACCGCCGAGTCCTCCCGGGTGGGCTCCAGGAGCTGCAGGTAGGAGGCGCCGCCGTCGGACGTCTCATTGATCTTCAACATGGCCTCGCGGACGCCCTGCTCCTCGTTGACCTCGGTGTGGAACACCTCGAAGCCGTACGTGGCACGGTAGAACTCGACGGTCTTGTCGAGGTCGAAGCAGGCGATCCCGATGTGGTCGATGCGCGTCAGCATTCCCTTAGTGCACCGCCCGCACGGGCGGTTACGCAACGTGCGCGCGATCACACTTGCGGCCCGGTGACCGCACGCGGACCGCTCAGTACATTGACGTAAACCCTCGTTCACCTCCTCCCGCTCGAAGGGGCCGCCCCCATGTCTGGTACGAACGGAAACACCGGAACCACCTCCGTGATCGTCGCGGGCGCCCGGACGCCCATGGGCCGGCTGCTGGGTTCCCTGAGCTCCTTCTCCGGGGCCGAACTGGGCGGTTTCGCCATCAAAGCCGCGCTCGACCGGGCCGGCATCGGCGGTGACCAGGTGCAGTACGTGATCATGGGTCAGGTCATCCAGGCCGGCGCCGGCCAGATCCCCGCCCGCCAGGCCGCCGTCAAGGCCGGCATCCCCATGAACGTCCCCGCCCTGACCGTCAACAAGGTGTGCCTCTCCGGGCTCGACGCGATCGCCCTGGCCGACCAGCTCATCCGCGCGGGTGAGTTCGACATCGTCGTGGCCGGCGGCCAGGAGTCGATGACCAACGCCCCGCACCTGCTGCCGAAGTCCCGCACGGGCTTCAAGTACGGCGCGATCGAGATGCTCGACGCCATGGCCCACGACGGCCTGACCGACGCCTTCGAGAACGCCGCCATGGGCGAGTCGACCGAGCGCCACAGCATCCGCCTCGGCCTGCGCCGCGACGACCAGGACGCGATCGCCGCCCTCTCCCACCAGCGCGCGGCGGCCGCCCAGAAGAACGGCATCTTCGAGGCCGAGATCACCCCCGTGGAGATCCCGCAGCGCAAGGGCGAGCCGGTCGTCTTCAGCAAGGACGAGGGCATCCGCCCCGAGACCACCGTGGAGTCGCTGGGCAAGCTGCGCCCCGCCTTCTGCAAGGACGGCACGATCACCGCGGGCACCTCCTCGCAGATCTCCGACGGCGCCGCCGCCGTGGTCGTCATGAGCAAGGCCAAGGCCGAGGAGCTGGGCCTGGACTGGATCGCCGAGATCGGCGCCCACGGCAACGTGGCCGGCCCGGACAACTCCCTGCACTCCCAGCCCTCCAACGCGATCCTCCAGGCGCTGGGCAAGGAGGGCCTGGCCGTCGAGGACCTCGACCTCATCGAGATCAACGAGGCCTTCGCCGCCGTCGCCGTGCAGTCAATGAAGGACCTCGACGTGTCCCCGGAAAAGGTGAACGTCAACGGTGGAGCCATCGCGCTCGGCCATCCGATCGGCATGTCGGGCGCCCGCATCGTGCTCCACCTCGCGCTGGAGCTCAAGCGCCGGGGCGGTGGCATCGGCGCGGCCGCGCTGTGCGGCGGCGGCGGCCAGGGCGACGCCCTGATCCTGCGCGTGCCGGGCAACTGACCCCTTCCGACCTCGCGGACCGAGCGGCTTGATTGGAGCAGTCATGGACGTCCCCACGCTGGTCGAGCAGGCGCGGGAGGGCCGCCCCCGCGCGGTCGCCCGGCTGATCTCCCTGGTCGAGGGGGCGTCCCCCCAACTCCGCGAGGTCATGGCCGCCCTGGCCCCCCTGACGGGCGGCGCGTACGTCGTGGGCCTGACCGGCTCGCCCGGCGTGGGCAAGTCCACCTCGACATCCGCCCTGGTGACGGCCTACCGCCGGATGGGCAAGCGGGTCGGCGTCCTCGCCGTCGACCCGTCCTCGCCCTTCTCGGGCGGCGCCCTGCTCGGCGACCGCGTCCGCATGTCGGAGCACGCCTCCGACCCGGGCGTCTACATCCGCTCCATGGCCACCCGCGGCCACCTCGGCGGCCTCGCCTGGGCCGCTCCGCAGGCGATCCGCGTCCTGGACGCGGCCGGCTGCGACGTGATCCTCGTCGAGACGGTCGGCGTCGGCCAGTCCGAGGTCGAGATCGCCTCCCAGGCCGACACCTCCGTCGTCCTGCTGGCCCCCGGCATGGGCGACGGCATCCAGGCCGCCAAGGCCGGCATCCTCGAGATCGGTGACGTCTACGTCGTCAACAAGGCCGACCGCGACGGCGCCGACGCCACCGCCCGCGAGCTCAACCACATGCTCGGCCTGGGCGAGTCCCGCGCCCCCGGCGACTGGCGCCCGCCCATCGTCAAGACCGTCGCGGCCCGCGGCGAGGGCACGGACGAGCTCGTCGAGGCCCTCGACAAGCACCGCGCCTGGATGGAGGAACACGGCGTCCTCACCGACCGCCGCCGCGCCCGCGCGGCCCACGAGGTGGAGACCATCGCCGTCACGGCCCTCCGGGAACGCATCGGCGACCTCCGGGGCGACCGCCGCCTCGCGGCCCTGGCGGACCGCGTGGTCACGGGCACCCTCGACCCCTACGCGGCGGCGGACGAACTGGTGGCGGGGCTGACGGAGGGGTGAGGCCGGGCGGTCGGCCCGGCTCCATGTTCGTCATCAGGCCAAGTGGCGCATTTGTATTGATATGACCACATAAAGTGATGCATGCCACAAGGGTGTATGTCCATATCCATCCCGCATGTTCCCATGGTGTGACTCTGCGTAGATCGACACGGGGGGTGGCCCTTCATAGGCTTCAGCTCTTACTTTTTCCATAACTGGGGGGAAGTGTGGGCAATTTGAAGCGACGAAGATCGGGCATTGGCCGTTTATCGGGAGGGGGTGGCGGCCTTCTCGCCCTGGCGCTGACAGTGGGCATCACGCCGCCTCTTGCCGCAGGAGGGGCTTGGGCCGCGGACGGTTCCGGGCCCCAGGCGGTCGCCGAAGGGACTTCGGAGCCCTCTCCGGAGCAGCGAGCACTCGACGAGGCCCGAGCGACCGGGCAGCGCGTCGAAGTGGTGCAGGAACGGTCCGAGACCGAGCAGGTGTTCGCGAATCCCAGTGGCACCTTCACGGCCGAGCAGACGGCGCAGCCCCAGCGCGTCCGGCAGCCCGACGGGTCGTGGCAGCCGGTGGACGCCGGTCTGGTGCGGCGGCAGGACGGCTCCGTCGGACCGCGGTCCGCTGTCGTCGACATCTCCTTCTCCGGTGGGGGCACGGACCAGCCGCTGATCAGGATGGCCAAGGGCGACAAGTCCCTGGCGCTGCGGTGGCCGGGGAAGCTCCCCGAGCCTCGTCTCAATGGCGCGACCGCCGAATACTCCGAGGTCATGCCTGGTGTGGACCTCAAGGTCAATGCCACGGTGACCGGATACTCCTACGCCCTGGTCGTCAAGAACGCCGAGGCCGCCAAGAGCCCGGATCTCAAGCGGATCGTGCTGGCGGCCGACACCAAGGGCCTGAGCCTCACGACGGACAGCAGCGGCCTGCACGCCTTGAACGAAAAGGGCGAGAAGGTCTTCTCCGGGCCGCCCGCGCACATGTGGGACTCCTCCGGCCGTCCCGCGCCGGCGGCCTCGAACGGGGAGCCGGGGACGAGCCCGGCCCCTGGTGACAAGGTGGCCCCCATGGCCATGTCCGTCCAGGACGGAACCGTCACCGTCGTACCGGACCAGGCGCTGCTCACCGGCTCCGGCACCAGGTACCCGGTGTACATCGATCCGCCGACCGACGACATGACTCAGGTCGAGTGGCTGTACGTGAGCAGCAGCAGCCCGGACACGTCGTTCCTCAAGGACGAGCGGCAGGGTCGCGGCGTCGGTTACTGCTCGTACGCGCAGACCGGCGAGGGCTGGGCCGTCTGCAGCCGTGATTCGTACGTCGACCGCATGTACTTCAAGTTCAGGACGAGCGGCTGGAAGGGCCGGAAGATCCACAAGGCGACCTTCTCGGCCGAGGAGACGTTCTCCTTCTCCTGCACCCCGACCTGGGTGGACCTCGCGCTGGTCGACGAGAAGAAGATCGGCAAGGACACCACCTGGAACAACAAGCCGGTCGACGGCGACCTGATGGTGGACCGCAAGGTCGCCTACGGCCGAGGTGACCAATGCCCGTCCGCCCGGGTCGAGTTCTATGACAATCCTGATGAGAAGAACGAGAACCTCACCCCGACCGTCCGGAAGGTGGCTGCCACCGGCGAGCCCATCGCGTTCTCGCTGACGGCCAGCGACGAGAAGGACCCCTACTCGTGGAAGCGCTTCCGCGGCAGTGACGCGAAGCTCTCCATCGAGTACAACACCCCGCCGAACAAGCCCTCGGACGGCCGCGTCAGCGGCACCTCGACCTGCGAGCGCGGCAGCGGGCGCCCGTGGATCCGCAGCAGCACCCCGACCATGATGGTCAGGGGGACGGACGACGACCAGCAGAACTTGAAGGCCACCTTCCGGGTGTGGAACGCCGTTCCCGAGAAGCCCATGGTCTACGAGGGCACCGACGGCTACCACGCCCAGGGCGACTTCCGGTCCACCATCGCGCAGGGCAAGCTGCAGCACGGCCAGGCGTACAAGTGGCACACAGGCACCACCGACGGGATCGACGACAGCACCGAATGGTCCGACTACTGCGAATTCGCGGTGGACACCGAGGCGCCCAACGCCAGGCCTGCCGTCTCCTCCCGTGACTTTCCCGCCGAGCAGGAAGGTAAGCAGGCCGGCCAGCCCGGCTCCTTCACCTTCTCCGCCAACGGTGTCCGCGACTCCGCGTACGGCAACGACATCGCGTACTACGAGTGGGCGATCGGCGACGACGAGCCGGCCAACCGGGCGGTCCCGTCGCAGACCGGCGGCGACGCCACGGTGAACATCACGCCGACGACCTTCGGCCCGAACGTCCTGTACGCGCGCGGCGTCGACCGCGCGGGCAATCGCGGCCCGATGACGACATACGTCTTCAAGCCCGTACGCCCCTGCCCGGACGAGCTCACGGACAGCTGCTCCGCGGCCACGTACCACCTCGATCAGCTGACCTCGGGCACCAGCCCCGACGGCAGCGGCAAGGACCGCATGCTCGGCGTCGCGGGCGCGGCACAGGTGGCCGGGCGCAAGGCGGCGAGCCAGCCGACCGACAAGGCCCTGCGGTTCAACGGAACCGGTGACCATGCGTCGGCGGCGTCCCCCGTGGACACCCGTCAGGCGTTCACGGTCAGCGCGTGGGTCCGTCCGACGAGCCTCGACCACAACGGCACCGTGGTGAGCCAGTCGGGAGATCACGCCTTCGGCTACGCCCTCTACTACTCGACGACGTTCCAGCGTTGGATCTTCGGGCGCATGACCGCCGACAAGTCCGCCTCGTCGACCGAAGACCTCAAGCGGGCCATGGCGGTCAGCGAGCGGCCTGCCCGCCTGAACGAATGGACCCATCTGACGGGCACCTATGACCCGCAGGCGAAGAAGATCCGCCTGTACGTCAACGGCGTTCAGGAAGGGGAAGCGTCCTTCGACGCGACCCTGAACGCCGCACGGGGACTCGAACTCGGCCGGGCCCGCTGGAACGACCAGTGGGACTTCCTCTTCGCCGGCGATGTCGACGACGTGCGTGTGCACGCGGGACAGCTGTCGAACCGCGACATCGCCTATCTGGCCACGCCCTGACCGCAGGCATCTGCGGCCGAAACACACACCATCACCACCGAACCGTGCTCGGGAGCACCCGCTCCCGGGCACGCGGTCCGGCCTGCCCCGACCCGGCGGGCCGTGGAGGGGAGCAGCCGTGCAACACGGCTTGATGACAGGAAACGACTACCGGAGACGGCGTGCGCGCAGATGGCGCGCGTCCCTCTCCGCCGCCACGGTGAGCGCCCTGGCGGCCACGCTCCTGCAAGGAGCGCCGACGGCCTGGGCGCAGTCCCGGGACGACCGGCGCCCCGAGACCCAGAGCATGAAGTCCGTCCCCGTCACCGGGGTCGGGATGAAGCCGGCACCGGTCGACGAGGCGGCCAAGGCCGCCAAGGCGTCTTTGCCCAAGGTCGAGTGGCCACGGGCGGCCTCGGCCGAGGCCGTTCTCGCCCCGGCGAAGCAAGGGCTGGCGGCCGGTCGTACGTCGGCGAAGTTACGAGTGGGCTCACTGCCGGTACGCGTGAGCGCACCGACCTCGCCGAAACTCGAGCGCGCGGCGCAGGCGTTCGGGGCGCCGGCCCCGTCCGGCAAGCCGGCGGACGCGGCACCGGGAAAGGTGCGCGTCGAGGTGCTCGACCGCAAGTCCGCCCGCAAGGCGGGGATCGACGGAATCCTGCTCAAGGTGACCCGGGCGGACGGCGGCAAGTCCGGCGCGCCGGTGAACCTGGAGGTGGACTACGCGAAGTTCGCCGGGGCGTACGGCGGTGACTGGGCCTCGCGCCTGTCGCTCTCCACGCTACCGGGCTGCGCCGTCAACGGTTCGGCCGCCACCTGCCGGGACCGCAAGCCACTGAAGACGCACAACAGCCTCCGCGGCGCCACGCTGAACGCGGACGTCGTGGCGCAACCGGCGGCAACGGCTTCTCTGGCCGCGGGTGCGGGCAGTCAGCTGGTGGCCCTGAGCGCCGGGGCGTCCGGCGCGGCGGGCAGTTACGGGGCGACCTCGCTGACGCCCTCGGGCAGCTGGCAGATGGCCGGCAACACCGGCAGTTTCTCCTGGCAGTACCCGCTGCGGGTGCCACCCGCCGTCGCCGGCCCCTCGCCCAAGCTGGCGATCAACTACAACTCCGGCAGCATCGACGGCCGGGTCGGTTCCACCAACAACCAGCCGTCCTGGATCGGCGAGGGCTTCGACCTTTCGGTCGGCTTCATCGAGCGCGCCTACCAGTCGTGCAAGGACGACGGCTTCGACACGGAGGGTGAGGAGAAGTACGACCAGTGCTGGCACTCCGACAACGCGACCATGAACTTTGGCGGCCGCAACGGGGAGCTGGTCAAGAAGTCCGACGGAACCTGGCGGCTGAAGGCCGACGACGGCACCCGCATCGAGCGGAAGACCGGCGGTTCCAACGACGACAACGACGGTGAGTACTGGGTCGTCACCACCACCGACGGCACGCGCTACTACTTCGGCAAGGGCAAGCGGTTCGCCCAGGACACGGAGAACACCCACTCCGCCTGGACGACGGCCGTCTACGGCGACGACAAGGGCGAGCCCTGCCACGCCGACGCGTTCAAGGACTCCCGCTGCCAGCAGGCGTGGCGCTGGAACCTCGACTACGTCGTGGATGTGCACGGCAACTCCATGACGTACTTCTGGGACACCGAGAAGAACCGCTACGGCGCCGACCGCGACGACTCCTCCGTCTCCTACGACCGCGGCGGGTACCTCAAGCGCGTCGAGTACGGCACGCGCGAGGGCGCCGAGCGCCCCGGCAAGGCCCCGTCGCAGGTCGTGTTCACTGTCGCGGAGAGGTGCAGCGGCGATGCCGCGGACTGCGAGCCGGACGATCTGAAGGAGGACACGGCCAAGCGTTGGCCCGACGTTCCGTTCGATCAGATCTGCACCGACGACAAGCACTGCAAGGACCAGTGGTCACCGAGCTTCTTCACCCGTAAGCGCCTGACCAAGGTCACCACGCAGGTCCTAAAGGGCAACGGCTACCAGGACGTCGACGAGTGGACGCTGGACCAGTCGTTCCCCACACCGGGTGACGGCCTGACCGGCGGCCTGTGGCTGAAGTCCATCGCGCACACCGGCAAGGCCCAGGGATCGACCGTCAGCCTGCCCAAGACCGTCTTCTACGGCACCCAGCTCACCGGCCGCGTCGACAAGTCCTTCGACGACCGCCCGGCGATGGTCAAGTGGCGCATCCGGGCCATCCAGTCGGAGTCCGGCGGCACCGTCTCGGTCAACTACAAGCCCACCGAGTGCACACCGTCCTCCCTGCCCGATCCCACCAACAACACCAAGCGCTGCTTCCCCTCCTTCTGGTCCAAGTCCGGCTCCATCGGGGAGAACGAGGACTGGTTCCACAAGTACGTCGTCGACTATGTCGTCGAGGACGGACGCCTGGCCAACGGCACCAACAAGGTGACGCACTACGACTACCTCGGCGGTGCGGCCTGGCACTACGACGACAGCGAGATCGTCAAGACGAAGAACAAGACCTGGAGCCAGTGGCGCGGCTTCCAGAAGATCCGCACCATCGTCGGTGACACCGGTACCAAGCAGCTCCGCACCGAGTCCACCTATCTGCGGGGCATGGACGGAGATCGCGCCAACAAGGACGGCGGCAGCGAATCCGTCACGGTCAAGGCCAGCGACGGCACCGCCGTCAAGGATCAGGACCGGCTCCAGGGATTCGTCCTGGAGGAGCGCCAGTTCAACGGCGTCTTCGACGACTCGGCCGAGGTCGGCGGCAAGGTCAGCACCCCCTGGGTCTCCGAGCCGACCGCCGTCGAGGGCGACGACAAGGCCACCCTCACGGGAACGGCCAGGACCGTCGTCCGCATGGCGCTGGACAAGGGCGTTCGCCGCACCGGCATCGAGCACACCTACGACGAGTACGGCATGCTCAAGTCGTCCTCCGACTTCGGCGACATGGGCGCGGACGGCCGGAACCAGGGCGACGACGCCAAGGACGACACCTGCACGACCTACGAGTACACCCGCAACACCGATGCCAACCTCCTGACGCTGGTCAAGCGCACCGCCACCTTCTCCAAGGCGTGTGGACAGCCCACGGGCCCCTCGGACGCGATATCCGAGGTGCACACCAGCTACGACCACGGCACCTACGGGGCGACACCCACCAAGGGCGACGTCACGCGTACGGAGGAACTCAAGGGCTTCGACGGTGACACGCCGCAGTTCCTCACGGTCTCCGAGAGCGACTACGACGTCCACGGCCGGGTGACCTCCACGACCGACGTCGGCAAGCGCAAGACCACCACCGCGTACACCCCCGCCACCGGCGGCCCGGTCACCGGCATGACGGTCACCGACCCGCTGGGCCGCAAGGTGACGTCCACCGTGGAGCCGTCCTTCGGTCTGGTGACCGGCAGCATGGACGCCAACAAGCTGCGCACCGACCTCGTCTACGACGGCCTCGGCCGGCTGCTCAAGGTCTGGCTTCCCGGCCGCAACAAGGCGACCGACCTGCCGAACTCCGAGTACGCCTACCTGATCCGCAACGACGGTCCGAACGTCGTCACCACTCGGTCACTGATACCCAACGGCGACGTGAAGATCAGCCACCAGCTCAACGACGGCCTGCTGCGGCCGGTTCAGAGCCAGGGCCCGACGCCCAACGGCGGCCGTGTCATCTCCGACACGGTGTACGACTCCCGCGGCCTGTCCGTGAAGTCCGTCGGCCCGTACTACAACGCGTCCAACCCCGACACCTCGGTGGTCGACGCCTCCGCCTCGGCGGACGGCGCCCCGACGGAGACCGAGACCGTCTACGACGCCGCCGGGCGCACGACCGACTCGATCCTGCGGGTCAAGGGCAAGGAGAAGTGGCGCACCACCACCACGTACCACGGTGACCACACCGACGTCACCCCGCCGGCCGGTGAGACGCCGCGCACCACTTACACCAACGCCCAGGGCCTGACCACCAGGCTCCTTGAGTACAAGGGACCCTCGCCCACGGGCGATGCCGACACCACGTCCTACTCCTACGACCGGACCGGGCAACTGGTCGCCGTCGAGGCCCCGAGCGGCGACCGCTGGACCTACGAGTACGACGTACGGGGCCGGCAGACGGCCTCCGTGGACCCGGACAAGGGCCGCACCGAGCTCGGCTACAACGACCTCGACCAGGTCGTCAGCTCCACCGACGCCCGTGGCAAGACCCTGACCTTCCAGTACGACGTGCTCGGCCGGCCGACCGGCACCTTCGAGGGCAAGACCCAGCTGACCGCGTTCACCTACGACACCGCGCCCAACGGTGTCGGACGGCCCGCCAGCTCCACCCGCTTCGTGAAGGACCCGCGGGCCTCGGAACCCCAGGCGTACACGACGGTCGTCGACGCCTACGACACCGCCGGTCACCCCACCAAGAGCACCGTCAAGATCCCCAAGGTGGAGGGCAAGCTCGCGGGCGAGTACTCCACCTCGACCACCTACAACCCCGACGGCTCCGTAAAGACGGCCACCCTGCCGGCCGGCGGCGGCCTCCCGGCCGAGACGCTGTCCACCGGCTACAACCTGGTGGGCCTGCCCACCTTCACCTATGGCCTGGACGACTACGTCCGCGACACGAAGTACTCCAACTTCGGTGAGACCCTCCAGCTCGAGCACGGCCTGTCCAGCGGAGCCAAGCGCACCTGGCGGACCAACTTCTACGAGGAGGGCACCCGCCGGCTCCAGCGCACCCGCCTGGACCGCGAGAGCGTCAAGGACGCCGACTCCGACGTCACCTACACGTACGACGCGGCCGGCAACACCACGAAGATCGCTGACGCGCCGACCAATCACCAGGCCGACGTGCAGTGCTTCCGCTACGACTACCTGCGCCGGCTGACCGACGCCTGGGCACAGGGCGCCGTCGACTGCGCCGACGACCCGGCCAAGGCGGCCCTCGGCGGCCCGGCTCCCTACCGGCAGTCCTTCGAGTACGACGTCGCGGGCAACCGCACCAAGGAGACCACCTACGCCACCACGCCGGGCGGCACCCAGACCACGAAGGTCTACCACCCGCGCGGCAAGGGCAACGCCCCCTCGCACGCCATCGACTCGGTCGACGTCACCGAGACCACCGGCGGCAAGACGATCCAGACCAAGGACACCTACGAGTACGACGCGGTCGGCAACACCACCGCGCGCAAGCTGGGCACCAACCCCAAGCAGTCCCTGACCTGGGACCCCGAGGGCAGGCTGAACCAGCTCGCCACCGAGGACGGCAAGACCACCTCCTTCCTCTACGACGCCGGCGGCAACCGGCTGCTGCGCCGGGACCCGGTGAACAACACGGTGACCCTCTACCTGGGCGCCATGGAACTCACCCTGGACGCGAAGGACACCGTCAGCGGCACCCGCTACTACGCCTACAACGGCCAGCAGATAGCGGTCCGCACGCCGAAGGGCGTCACCTGGCTGGCGGGTGGCCAGAACGGCACCGCCGAGCTCGCCGTCGACGCCAAGACCCAGGGCCTCACCCAGCGGCGCACCCTGCCGTTCGGCGGCCCGCGTGACGGGAAGCCCGTCGCCTGGCCGACGGACAAGGGCTTCGTCGGCGGCACCGTGGACTCCACGGGCCTGACCCACCTGGGCGCCCGCGAGTACGACCCGTCGACCGGCCGCTTCCTGTCCGTCGACCCGGTCGTCGACTTCACCGACCCGCAGCAGCTCCACGGCTACCTCTACGGCCGCAACAACCCCCTCGGCTTCCCGGACCCGTCCGGGATGTTCTGGGGGATGGACTGGGACGACTGGGAGGACATCGGCCACGGCGCACTCGACGTGATCGGCATGGTCCCGGTCGTCGGTGAGTGGGCCGACGCGGCCAACGGCCTGTGGTACCTGGGTGAGGGCGACTACCTCAACGCGGGGCTGTCCTTCGCCTCGGCGATCCCGATCGCCGGGTACGCCGCCACGGCGGCGAAGGGCGCCAAGTACGTCGAGGAGGGCGCCGAAGCGGCCAAGGTCGTGGAGAAGACCGAGGAAGCGGTCGAGGACACGGCGAAGGCGGCGGACAAGGTCGAGGACGCGGCCGAGGACGTGGCCAAGGCCGCCGAGGAAGCGACCCCGCCTGCGGCACCGAAGCCGAAGCCCGAGCCGGAGCCGGAGCTCCCCGCCGAGCCGAAGGCCAAGCCCGCTCCCGCGGCCGAGAAGGGCGACCCTGTCTCCAGCGGCAAGGCCCCGGACGGCGGCGGCAAGAGCAAGTCCAAGAGCGACGGAGACGGAGGCGGCTCCAAGGCGGAAAGCTGTGAGAACAGCTTCGTGCCCGGCACCGAGGTCGTCCTGGCGGACGGCTCGGTCAAACCGATCGAGAAGCTGGAGCTCGGCGACGAGGTCCTGGCCACCGACCCGGAGAAGGGCACCACGGAGGCCAAGCCCGTCACGGCCACCATCGAGGGCCACGGCTCCAAGCAACTGGTGAAGCTCACCGTCGACACCGACGGCGACAAGGGCCCGGCCACCGACACCATCACCGCCACCGGCAACCACCCGTTCTGGCTCCCGGAGCTCAAGAAGTGGGTCACGGCTGACCAACTCGAGCCCGGCCAGTGGCTGCGCACCTCGTCCGGTACGTGGGTCCAGATCACGGCTGTGAAGGCGTGGACCCAGCAGGCGGTGGTCCACAACCTCACGGTCGACGGGGTCCACACCTACTACGTACGGGCGGGGTCCACGCCGCTGTTGGTGCACAACTGTGGTAGTGGGTCGGATGATCTGATCACGGTGTACCGAGGTACCGACCACGGCCTGGAGAATGCGATCGCGGAAGAATCCGGTCACCTCATGAGCGACGCTGCGCGGAGTACATATGCAGGAACTGGGTCGATGGAGTCTGCGATGAAGGCGTCTCAGGAGGCTCACTCGAATGCCCTCGCCGCTTGGGGGTCTGCCGACACATATGCCCAGGCGCATGCGTCATTCGGTACTGAGATGTCACAAATTGGCCCTCGCTCTTTGATGTCGTTCACTACCGATATCAATGTGGCGCGAGGTTTCGGCGGGACTCTATATTCTGCAACAGTTCCGCGTAGCCAAGTGATTATGCAATCCTTGCCAGGTGCGGGGGAAGCTGAAGTGCTCATCGCGCACATGGTGCGGGTTACGAGGTTGTAAATGCATGTGGAGGTTACCCTCGGTGCGCTTCCGGTGCGCTACTACGTTCGGTCAGGCGGCATGGGTGTGCAGGTGCCGCTTTCCGATGGGAGTGAAGGTCCCGAGTGGCTGCTATCGCAGTCCGGCAGCCTGAGGCGTATCTGTGTTCGCCTTGCCGGCGGAAACAGTGTCGTGTTGTTCCTGCACTGGAGTGATGGCACGAACCTGGATGAACTCGACAAGAAGATCGTCGACGGTGAGCCGTATGACCGTTACTTCGCAGGCGCGGTGGTGGGCAGTGAGATGCCCCTCGGGTGCCGCAGCTGTGGGATGAAGTTCGTCGGGATCGTAGCCGATACGGGTAATCCCCTACTGGGAGACATCGCAGCCAGGCTGCGCGACCACGAATTCATCGAGTCGTGTCCTGGCTGCGGTGTCCGGTGGCAACCCCATGTGCTCCACGTGGTCGAGCCCGCCCGATGAGGCAGCCCACTCGGTGAACGCAGGGAAAAGGTCCGCCGGAGCAATCCGGCGGACCTTTTGGTGTTTCCGGTGTCTCAGCCCTTCCCCGCGTCGCCCTCAAGTGTTCCCCTACCGGGGACCTGGGGGACATCGGTCACGGCGCACTCGACGTGGTCGGCATGGTCAGTTGTCGGAGCTGGCGAAGATGAATGAGCGACAGCGAACGAGAACGGTGACCGCGCCGCAACCGTGAGGGCCCGCCGATCCTTCTCGCGCAGGCCCTCACGTAGCTTTTTCCCCAAGGGCCCCTCAGTCCTTCCCCTGTGTCCCCGCAAGTGGTCCGCCACCGGTGACAGCGGCTCCCGCAGCGCCTAGAGGTCCTCGGCCAACAGCAGGTCGATGAAGTGCACCAGTGTGAGCGAGGATCCTGGCATGGCGAAGGCATGGTCAGTACTGCCGAAGGCAATCAGGGGCGCGGATCAAGGGCCGCGATGACTGACGATATGGAGGTTGAGGCGGAACTTATGACAGAGAACAACCCCTACGGGAGCCGTCCGGAGCTGCTGCCCGGCTTTATGAACGATCACCATTTCGGCGAAGGGCGCCGGGTCGTGAAGCTGGGTCTCAAGGAGAGCCGTGAGCTGGAGGCAGTCAGCCTGAACAGGTTCCCGCCCACGGCCACCGCGGCCCTTGGTTGGGCTGCCGGCTCGTACGACGAACGCCGCTGGTGGGACGACGAAGAGGGCTGGGCGGAGGTGGCAGCGGAACTGCTCTCCTCCTTCGTGATGGGGGAGAAGCATGTCGCCGTCTTCTGGGGGAACCTCGTGATGCCGACGGTGACTCTTCCTGCGCGCACTGCTGTCGAGCGGGCCCGGGAGCTTCTGGATGCGGGGCCGCACTTCTGGATCTACCCGCTCGGTGGTTCGATTCTCATCGAATGCCTGCTTGACGGGCAGGTGACGGTGGCGACCATTCCTGGGACGTAGGGATTTCCGCCGGACGCCGCAGCCGGAAGCCCTACCAGTACGCGTACTGGTAGGGCTTCCGGCTGCGGC
>NZ_JBFAPH010000056.1:0-23531 GCF_040675635.1 Streptomyces sp. NPDC049577 | reverse complement strand
CCGGTGGCGCGGCGGGTGAGCCGGTCCAGGCGGCGGCGGGCGGGCTCCAGCAGGGGGGCCGCGCTCTCGGCGTGGCCGAGCAGCCCGGCGCGCTCCCAGGTGATCTCCAGGCGGCCGGCGCCGCGGTCCTCGCAGCGCACGCTCAGCGTGTGGCCGGGGGTCCGGGTGCGCAGGACGGGCAGGGCGGCGGGGGCGAGGAGGGGGTCGCTCCGGGTGAGGCCGAGCCGTTCGAGCACCACGACGGGGTGGCGGCGGCCGCGGAAGCCCCTGGGCCCGAGCGGGACGCGGCTGGGGGCGAGGGTGATCTCGGCGGTGCGGACGCTTCCGTCCCCCTCGGGCGGGTCGTAGGCGAAGGGCACGGTGAGCGCGGGGCCGGTGGCGGCGACGCGCAGTTCGGCGGTGACGGGCGTGGGGCCGGCCAGCAGCCGGCCGGGGTCGTAGGTGCGCAGGGTGATGAGCAGACCGGCGCCGCGGGGGGTGATCCGTTCGGCTTCGTGGCGCAGGGGGCCGGTGGTGAAGGGCTGGTCGTCCAGGCGCCAGTCGGTGATGTCGAGTTCGGCGGCGGCCTCCGCGTCCTCCGGCGGGGTGCCGCCCCAGTAGGTGCGGCCGGTGCCGTCCCGTACGGCGTGGCGGGGGGCGAGGCGGGGGCGGTCGAGGGTGCGGGCGCACTCGGCGGCCTCGGCGAGCCGTCCGGTGCGCAGCAGGTACTGGCAGACGCGCTGTTCGCGTGGGATCGCGGCGTACGCGGCGGGGTCGATGCCGGCCAGGTAGGGGGTGACGACGGCGGCGAACGCCTCGGTCCAGGCGCGGTCGCGGAAGGGGAGGTCGCCGAGGTAGAGGCGCAGGTCGTGGCGGAGGAACCGGGCGTCCTTGGCGGGGCGGAGGTCGGTGTTGCCGGTCTCCTCCAGGAAGGCGTCGACGAGCCGGGCGACGGTGACGCGGTCGGCGGCGTTCTCGACGCGGTGGCGGCTGGAGGTGATGGAGAGGGTGGCGGGGTCGGCGGCCAGCCGCCAGATGTAGACGGGCCAGGGAACGACGGCGAAGGAGCGGGCGAGCGTGAACGCCCGGGCGGTGAACAGCCCGTCCTCGTAGTGCAGGCCTTCGGGGAAGCGCAGGCCGTGCCGGGCGATGAAGCCGGCGCGGTAGAGCTTGTTGGTGGAGAGGGTGTCGAGGAAGAAGCGGGGGTCGGCGCGGATGCCGTCGACGACGCGGACGTCGCCCTCGAACAGCTCGGGGTACCACAGGGCGGTGGTGCCGCTCGCCTCGTGGAGCCGGGTGACCTCGCCGGTGACGAAGTCGGTGCCGGTCCGCTCGGCGGTCAGCAGCAGGGATTTGCAGGCGTGGCGGGGCAGTTCGTCGTCGCTGTCGAGGAACATCAGGTGCGGGGCGCGGGCGGCGTCGATGCCGGCGTTGCGCGGGGCGCCGCAGCCGCCGCTGTTGACCGGCAGCCGGAGGCAGCGCACCCGTGGGTCGTCCGCGGCCAGCCGGCGGGCCACGGCGAAGGTGTCGTCGGTCGAGCAGTCGTCGACGACGATCACTTCGAGGCGGTGCAGCGACTGGGCGAGGACCGAGCGCACGGCCCGGGGCAGGCGCCCCGCGTCGTTGTGCACGATCACGATCACGCTGACGTCCGGAACCGGGTGGGTTGCGGGCATGGGTCACCTCTCTCCCGCGGCGGACCGCGGCTCGATCTCACTACGGAGAGAGTAGGACCCGCCACTGACAGTCACGGCCCGCAGCCCCTCCGGCCTGGTCCGCCAGGCCGCGGCGGCCAGCACCGCCGCCATGCCCGTGTACATCACGATGTCCTTGAAGGCGTGCCGCCGCGCGTTCTCCAGCCCCGGCCAGGGCACCCCGCCGAGCTGGGGCACGAGCGCCATCCAGAACCACACCGACCGCACCGCGGCCCCGCGCTCCACCACCGACGCGGCGAGCGAGGGCACCACCACGAGCGCGTAGTTGAGGAACGACGGCCGGGAGGCGACGAAGGCGGCGAGCATCAGCAGCGACGCGGTCTCCGTCACCCGCAGGCTCTCCACTCCCCCGCACCGCCACCGCAGCCACGCGAACCACAGCACCGTCAGCGCCGCCGCCCCCGCGCAGGCGAACGCCAGGTGGTGCGGCACGCCCAGCCGGGGCAGCACGGCCGGCCACGAGGCGTCGAACGGCCGGGCGTACTCGTCCTGGCCGTGCAGCAGGAACGGCAGGGTCCGGGTGAGGAACAGCGCGGGCCGGGGCATCGCCGCGGCCGCCACCAGCGACACGACGAGCGGCACCGTCACCGCCCACACCAGCCCCCACCAGCGCCGGGCGAGCACGAACAGCAGCAGGACGGGCACGAGCATCGGCTTCAGCGCGATCGCCGCCCCGACGACCACGCCCGCACCCTCCCAGCGCCCCCGCCCCGCGAGCATCAGGGCGGCCGGGAAGCCGGCCGCCGAGAGGACGGTCCAGTTGCCGAGGAAGACGATGCTGTGGAACGGCAGGAAGAGCGCGATGCCGACCGCCATGGCCGCCGCGAGCCGGCTGTCCGCCCGTACGCCGAAGACGCGCAGGGCCAGCACCCCGCCCGCCGCGACGAACAGGGCGGTGACGACCGGCACGGCGCAGAACAGCGTCCGGTCGCCGAGCGGCGTCTGCGGGAGCGCCGCGAGAACGGCGCCCGGCAGATAGAGGAACCGTTTGTCCTCGTACGGCGCCCCGCCGTCGAGCAGGGTGCGCGCGGCGCGCACCACGATGTCGTTGTCGAGGCCGATCAGATCCTTGCCGTAGGCCCGTCCGGTGCTGAGCGCGAGCAGCAGCACCGCCGCGCAGAGCAGCGGCGGGGAGACGCGGCCGCGCAGCCAGCGGGCGAAGGCGTCGGGCCGGGTGTCCTCCGGGGCGCGGGTGACCTGACGGGGGCTCACCGGCCCACTACCCTCAGCAGCGTCAGCCCGCCCGGTCCCCGGGCCGCCGTCCTGAGCGCCGGGTCGTCCGGGGCCAGGCCCGCCCCGCCCTGCTTCTGCAGCACCCATCGCACGCCGTACTCCTTGAGGATGCCGAGCCGGCCGGCCCGGGGGGTGGCGGGGGCGAAGTAGCGCCGGGTCGCGTCCCTGCGCCGCTTCTCGTCCGGGAGGAAGACGTCCGGATAGGCGGGGGCGACGGTGTACGGCCCGTAGGCGGGCAGCACCCGCAGGGCGTAGTAGTCGTCCGTCAGCACCGTCTCCCCCTTGGGCACCCGTGCGGCGGCCCAGCGGAAGCGCGGCCACAGGGCGATCGTCTGCGCGGTCGGCAGGGCGCGGCCCAGTGCGGCCGGCACGGCGTCGCGCGGCAGCACGTAGGACAGCGCGCCGGCCTGGGTCCAGGCGCCCACCGGCAGGGCGACGGCGAGGGTGACCGCCAGGGCCCGGCGCCGCCGGCCGGTGGCCTCGGCCGTCTCGACGGCCAGCGCGAGCTGAGCGGGCAGGAGCACCGCGGGCAGCACGCGCCCCCAGGCGTGGTGGCCACTCAGCCCGCCCGCCGTGAACACGGCCAGGGCGAGGGCGAAGAGCAGCACCAGCGGGTCGCGCCGGTCACGGCGCAGCCGCAGGCCGAGGGCCACGACGCCCGGGATCAGCAGGCAGAACCTCTCCGCCAGGTGCGCGTACAGCGGCCGGTGGATGGCGTCCAGGGCGGAGCCGCGCAGGGCGAAGAAGGAGTAGTACGGCCAGCAGAGCACCACCGCGAGCCCCACCGCGCCCCCCGCGCCCAGCCGCATCCACCCGGCGCGCGAGGGCCGGGGACGCGCCCCCAGCAGGACGGCCGCCACGCCCAGCAGCGCGATCGCCCCGGTGAACTGATGGACCAGCAGCACCGCCGCGAGCAGCAGCCCCAGCCCCAGGTGGGCGGGCAGCCCCCGGCCGCCCGCCACGGTCCGCCGCAGCAGCGCCCACAGATGGAGCGTGAGCCCGGTGGCGAACGTGCTCGGATACGCCAGGGTCAGCGACAGCGAGGTCAGCGCCGGCACCCCGCTCCACGCGAACAACCGCACGCCGTACAGCAGCAGTACGCACAGCAGCGCCAGTGGCACGGCCGCGCGCGCCCGGGTGAAGGTGCGGACGAACGCGCCGAGGCCGCTGCCGAAGAGCAGCAGGCCGGACAGCGCGGCCAGCCGCAGCACGTGGAAGGTGGGCGAGCCGGTCGCGGTGGCGAACAGCGCCAGCAGCACGGTCCACGGCGAGTAGTACGGGCTGGGGGTGTCCTCCGCCACCAGCGGGTTGCCCGGGTGCAGCAGGTCCGCGCGCAGCCGCTCCAGCACCGCGCCGTGCAGGCCCAGATCGCCGGACCACGGCAGCCGCACCGCCATGAGCAGCAGCAGCACGGTCAGCAGCAGCGCGGCGGTCCGCACCGCCGCGCACGGCAGGGCCCGCCGGGCGGGGGCCGCCCGGGCGAGCGGGGTGGTGGCCGGCGCGGACACGGATCAGCGGGTGCGGCGCTTGCCGGCCGGTCCACCGAGCGCCCTGGACCTCAGCCGCCAGGGCATGGCCACGGATTCCAGCTGGACGGCCAGGTTCATCTTCGACTCGCCGGCGGTGCGGTCCTCGAAGTGGATCGGCACCTCCATGACGGTGAAGCCGGCCTTGAGCGCCCGGTACTTCATCTCGACCTGGAAGCTGTAGCCGGCGCTGTCGACGGAGTCGAGGTCGATGGCGCGCAGCGCCTCGGCGCTCCAGAGGTTGAAACCGCCGGTGATGTCCCGCACCCGGGTGCCCAGGATGGAGCTGGCGTAGGCGTTGGCCCAGCGGGAGAGCAGCTTGCGGTGGGCGCCCCAGGCGTCGGAGAGGGTGCCGCCGGGCACGTACCGGCTGCCGACGACCACGTCGGCGCCGGTGGCCAGGGCGACGCCCAGCATCTCGGCGATCTTGTCGGCGGGGTGGCTGCCGTCGGCGTCCATCTGGAGCACATAGGCGGCGCCCTCGTCGAGGGCGCGGGCCATGCCCGCCGCGTAGGCCCGGCCGAGGCCGTTCTTGGCGGTGCGGTGCAGTACGCCCATGCGGGCGCGGCCGGGCTCGTTGTACTTGTCGGCCAGCTGTTCGGCGATGGTGCCGGTGCCGTCGGGGCTGCCGTCGTCGACGACCAGCAGCCGCAGCCCCTCCAGGGGCAGGGCCATCAAGGTCTCGGCCATGGTCGGCAGGTTGTCCGCCTCGTTGTACGTGGGCATGACCACGGTCGTCGGGACGCGGCCCCACTCTTCCGGGAGCGGTCTGACGGCGGTCGGCGTACGCGTGGGACTCATGGGGTGACTGCTCCTTGCGGGGTTCTCGGGGTGCTGGGACCGGAGGCGGGGACGCGCCGTCAGACGGCGGAGAAGCGGATCGCGGCGTCGGGGATGGACATGCCGCACCAGACGCGGGCCCCCTCGCGCAGTTCGTTGTCGGCGCCGACGTCGGAGTGGTCGCCGATCACCACGCCGTCGAGCACGGTCCGGGCGCCCACCCGGGCCCCCGCGCCGACCATGGAGGCGCGCACCCGGGCGTCCGCCTCGACGCGGGCGCCGTCCAGGACGACGGACCCCTCGACCTCGGCGCCGGCCGCGACGTGCGCCCCGGCGCCCACGACCGTGCCGCCGCCGAGCCGGGCCCCGGGCTCCACGTGCGCGCCGGGCAGGACGAGGTGCTCGCCGGTCTCGCCGGGGACGGCCGGGGAGCGGACGATGCCGCGCACCAGGTCGGCGGAGGCCTGGACGAACGAGGCCGGGCGGCCCAGGTCCAGCCAGTACGCGGTGTCGACGACGCCGTGCAGCCGGGCGCCGCCGGCCAGCAGGCCGGGGAAGGTCTCGCGCTCCACGGAGACCGGGCGGCCGGCCGGGATGGTGTCGATGACCTCGCGCCGGAAGACGTAGCAGCCGGCGTTGATCTGGTCGGTGACGATCTCCTCGGGGCGCCCCGGCTTCTCGGTGAAGGCCAGCACGCGCCCGTCGGCGTCGGTGGGGACCAGCCCGAAGGCCCGCGGGTCGGCGACCCGGGTCAGATGCAGGGTGACATCGGCCTGGGCCTGCTCATGGCGGTGCAGCAGCCGCCGGATGTCGAGCCCGGTGAGGATGTCGCCGTTGAAGACCAGGACCGGGTCTCCGGGCGCCGCGCCCAGCGCGTCGGAGGCGGCGCGGATGGCGCCCCCGGTGCCCAGCGGCTCGTCCTCCGTGACGTACGTCAGCCGCAGCCCGTGGGCGGAGCCGTCACCGAAGTAGGGCTCGAAGACCTCGGCGAGGTAGCAGGTGGCCAGCACGACGTGCCGCACGCCGGCGGCCCGGGCTCTGGCGAGCTGGTGGGCGAGGAAGGGCACCCCGGCGGCGGGGACCATCGGCTTGGGCGTGTTGATGGTGAGCGGCTGGAGCCGGGTGCCCTTGCCGCCGACGAGCAGTACCGCCTCTGTCATGCCAGTGTCCTCGCCCATCGTCGTCGCATCGTCGCACTGCGTCAGTTTTCGCGGAAATTTACACTACAATCGGTTGTCTGAGTGCAATGTCCGCTATGCGTGGCGAACGTACCGGGAGATGCCCTTGCGACCGACGAAAACGACGGGGAACACGGGAAACCCAGGGAAAACAGCACCCGCCATGGCGGGCCTGATGGCACTCGGCCGGGAGTTCGCGAAGTTCGGCACCGTCGGCGTGCTCGGCATCTTCGTGAACTTCGGCGTCTTCAACCTCTGCCGCGGAATCACCGGACTGCCGGTGGTCAGATGCAGCGTGATCGCGACCGTGGTGGCCATCGCCTTCAACTACCTGGGACTGCGCCATTTCACCTACCGCGACCGGGACAAGGGGCACCGCAGCCGGGAAGTGCTTCTCTTCGCGGGCTTCAGCGTCATAGGCCTGATCATCGAGAACGGCGTGCTCTACGTCGCCACCTACGGGTTCGGCTGGGACACACCCTTTCAGAGCAACCTCTTCAAATTCCTCGGCATCGGCACGGCCACGCTCTTCCGCTTCTGGTCGTACCGCGCCTGGGTGTTCCGCGCGCTCCCGGGCCACGATCCACGGCGACCGGCGCCGGCTCACGGCGAGCCCTCGAACAGCACCAGCAACCCGGCCGCGTACCAACCCGAGACCACCGCACCTCCACAGTAGAGACACCACCGCACCCCCAGCGGAGCACGCGCGAGCGGCCGAGCCGCCAACAGCAGGGGAACCGGCAGGAACGGCAGCATGAAACGTGGTTTGGACAGCGGTGAGCCGGGTGTTCCCACCATCAGCACCCACGCCCCGGCCAGCAGCACCACCAGCGGCCACGGCACGCTCCGGTCCAGCGCCAGCGCCACCACCCCCACGGCGGTCAGCACCACCACGGCCAGCACGGCCAGGTGCCGCACGTCGTCCGAACCGTGCACATGGCGGTAGAAGAGGACGTTCCGCAGCACCTCGGCCGTGCCCCTGCCGAAGTCGAACGACTGCCCCCAGGCCCGCTCGGCCTCGAACCAGCCGTCGACGCGGCCCACCCGGCTGCCCAGGAACAGCCAGCTGCCCAGCAGCCCCAGCGGCGCCAGGGCCAGCGCCGCCCACGGCCGCCACCCGTCCCGCCGCCGCAGCGCCGCCCAGCCGGCCGCCAGCAGCACCGTGCCGACCAGGACCGTGGCCGTCGGCCGCACCGTCCCCGCGACCGCGGCGAGCGCCCCGGCCGTCAGCCAGCGGCCCGCCACCAGCGCCACCAGCGCCCACACCAGCACCGCGCTGAACACCGCCTCCGAGTACGGCACCCACAGCGCGAAGGCGTACGGCGAGCAGGACCACAGCGCCACGCACGCGTACCCCGCGCCCCGGGTGCCCCCGAGCGACCGCACGAGCACATGGACGCCGACCGCCGCCACCGTCGCCGCGCACCAGACGATCAGCAGCCCGGCGTAGGCGTAGGGGATTCCGGTCAGCAGATGGACCGCCCGGACCAGCGCGGGCAGCAGCGGGAAGAAGGCGAGCCGGCTGTAGCCCGGGGTGCCGTCCGGGCGGTAGGGGATCGAGCTGGGATAGCCGCGCTCGGCGACCCTGAGGTAGTTGCCGCTGTCCCAGCGGTAGAGCAGGTACTGGGTCGTACGGCCGAGATGATGGTTGATCAGCAGCAGGACGGCGAAGCCGAGGGCCGCCACCGCCAGATGGACCGCCGCCGCGACGGCCGCCTCACGGCGCCGCGAGACGGGCTCGACGGGCGGCCCCGGACGGGGCGGCGCGAGCAGGGTCGGCAGGAGACGGGACGTGGCGAGCCGCGACGACATAAGCCGTGAAACGACTGTCATCCGTCTCTCTTAGCACGGAAGGGGTAGGCCCCGGGCGGCAATGCCCGGGGCCTACCCCTACGTACGACGACTGTTCAGCTGTGCGTACGCAGCAGGGTCCGCATCGTTCGCATGGCGACCGAGAGGTTGGCCAGGTCGAAGGCCTCCGAACCGCGGATCTCGTCCAGCGTCGTGCGGGCGCGGGTCAGGATCGCGGCGTTCTTCTCCTCCCACTCCCGGAAGCGCTGCTCCGGCGTCGCGGCGCCGTTGCCCACGGAGAGGACCTCGGCCGCGAGCGCCGCGTGCGCCGCGTACAGGTCCTCACGGATGGACGCGCGGGCCATGGACTGCCAGCGGTCCGCGCGCGGCAGCTCGATGATCCGGTCCATCAGCTGGGTGATGTGCAGCCGGTCGGCCAGGTCGTAGTAGACCTCGGCCACATCCAGCGGCGCCTTGCCCGTGCGGTCCGCGATGGCGACGATGTCCAGCGCCGGGAAGACCGAGGAGAAGCCCGCCACCTTCAGCGCCAGCTCGCCCGGCACCCCGGCCTCGGCCAGCTCGTCGTTGATCGACTGCCACCACTCCAGGTCCGCGCCGCGCAGCAGCTTCGGCAGCTCGGCCCAGACGGTGTCCACGCCGTCGCGGAAGAACTCGATGGTCTCCGCGAGCTGGAGCGGCTGCGGCCGGTTGTTGAGCAGCCAGCGCGTGCCGCGCTCGACCAGCCGCCGCGAGTGCAGCCGGACCTGGGTCTGCACGTCCGCCGCGACCTCGTTGTCCAGGCCCTCGACGGCGTCCCAGACGGCGTTCAGGCCGAAGATCTCGCGGGCCGCGCTGTGCGCCCGGACGATCTCCTCCAGCGACGCGCCGGTCTCCTCGCGCAGCCGGTGCAGGAAGGTCGATCCACCGGAGTTGACCGTGTCGTTGACCAGGACGGTCGTCACGATCTCGCGACGCAGCGCGTGGTTGTCGATCTGCTCGCCGAAGGACTTGCGCAGCGCCTGCGGGAAGTAGGCGTACAGCAGCCGCTGGAGATACGGGTCGTCCGGCAGCTCGGTGGCGAGCAGCTCCTCCGCCGCGGTGATCTTGATGTAGGCGAGCAGCACGGCGAGCTCGGGCTGGCTCAGCCCGCGCCCGGCGGACAGCCGCTCCCGGATCTGCCGGTCGGTGGGCAGGAACTCCAGGGCGCGGTCCAGGTGGCCGTCGCGCACCAGCCGGCGCATGATCCGCTGGTGGGCGTGGAGCAGGCTGGGCGCCTGCGTCACGGCGTTGGCGAGGGCGACGTTCTGCGCGTAGTTGTTGCGCAGGACCAGCTCGCCGACCTCGTCGGTCATCTCCGCCAGCAGCTTGTTGCGCTGCTTGACGGTCATGTCGCCGTCCGTGACGAGCGCGTTCAGCAGGATCTTGATGTTCACCTCGTGGTCGGAGGTGTCCACGCCGGCGCTGTTGTCGATCGCGTCGGTGTTGACCTTGCCGCCGTTCAGCGCGAACTCGATCCGGCCGAGCTGGGTCAGGCCCAGGTTGCCGCCCTCGCCCACGACCTTGACCCGCAGGTCCTGACCGTCCACGCGGATCGGGTCGTTCGCCTTGTCGCCCACGTCGCCGTGCGACTCGGTGGACGCCTTGACGTACGTACCGATGCCGCCGTTCCACAGCAGGTCGACCGGGGAGCGGAGGATGGCCTTCATCAGCTCGGCGGGGGTCATCTTGGTGACGCCCGGCTCGATGCCGAGGGCCTCGCGCACATGCGCGTTGATCGGGATCGACTTGGCGCTGCGCGGGTGGACGCCGCCGCCCGCGGAGAGCAGCGCGGTGTCGTAGTCCGCCCAGGAGGAGCGGGGCAGCTCGAACAGCCGGCGGCGCTCGGCGAAGGAGACGGCCGCGTCCGGGTTCGGGTCGAGGAAGATGTGCCGGTGGTCGAAGGCGGCCACCAGCCGGATGTGCTCGGAGAGCAGCATGCCGTTGCCGAACACGTCACCGGACATGTCGCCGACACCGACGACCGTGAAGTCCTCGGTCTGGGTGTTGTGGCCCAGCTCCCGGAAGTGGCGCTTGACCGACTCCCAGGCGCCGCGGGCCGTGATGCCCATGCCCTTGTGGTCGTAGCCGGCGGAGCCGCCGGAGGCGAAGGCGTCGCCCAGCCAGAAGCCGTAGGACTCGGCGACCGCGTTGGCGATGTCGGAGAAGGTCGCGGTGCCCTTGTCCGCGGCGACGACGAGGTAGGTGTCGTCGTCGTCATGGCGCACGACGTCCTTCGGCGGCACGACCTCGCCGCCGACCATGTTGTCGGTGATGTCGAGCAGACCGGAGATGAAGGTCTTGTACGAGGCGATGCCCTCGGCCAGCCAGGCGTCACGGTCCACGGACGGGTCCGGCAGCCGCTTGCCGACGAAGCCGCCCTTGGCGCCGACCGGCACGATGACGGTGTTCTTCACCATCTGCGCCTTGACCAGGCCGAGGATCTCGGTGCGGAAGTCCTCACGCCGGTCGGACCAGCGCAGACCGCCTCGGGCGACCTTGCCGAAGCGCAGGTGCACGCCCTCGACGCGCGGGGAGTAGACCCAGATCTCGAACGCCGGGCGCGGGGCCGGCAGGTCCGGGATGGCCTGCGGGTCCAGCTTGATCGACAGGTACGGGCGGGGCTTGCCGTGCTCGTCGCGCTGGAAGTGGTTGGTGCGCAGGGTGGCCTTGATGACGGTGAGGAAGGAGCGCAGGATGCGGTCCTCGTCCAGGCTCGCCACCTGGTCCAGGGCGCCGTCCAGCTCCTCCAGCAGGCCGTCGATCAGCTCGTTCCCGGCGCGCTGGAGCGTCGGGGACATGCGGGCCTCGAAGAGGTTGACCAGCAGCCGGGTGATGTGGACGTTGTTGCGGAGGGTGTCCTCCATGTACGCCTGGCTGAAGGTCGAGCCGGCCTGCCGCAGGTACTTGGCGTACGCGCGCAGCACCATCGCCTGCCGCCAGTCGAGACCGGCGCCCAGCACGAGGCAGTTGAAGTTGTCGTTCTCCGCGTCGCCGGTCCAGACCGCCGCGAAGGCGTCCTGGAAGCGGACGCGGGCGTCGTCGCCCTCGACGCGCTCGGGCATCCGCAGGCCGAAGTCGTAGATCCACGCGGTGGTCCGGTCCGAGCAGCGCAGCTCGTAGGGCCGCTCGTCGACGACCTCGACGCCCAGCCGCTGGAGCACCGGCAGCACGGCGGACAGGGAGACCGGCTCGCCCGTGCGGTAGATCTTGAAGCGGCGCTCGCCGGGGGCCGCGCCGACCGGCTCGTACAGGCTGAGCTCGAAGTCGTGGGCGCCGCCGGCCTCGGTCAGCTTCTCCAGGTGGCCGAGGTCGGAGACGGCGCTGCGCGGGTTGTGGTCGGCCTTGTAGCCCTCGGGGAACGCCTGGCCGTAGCGGCGCAGCAGCTCGGCGGCGCGCTCCTCGCCGACCTCGGCGGTCAGCGTCTCGGCGAAGCCGTCCGCCCAGGAGCGGGCGGCCTCCACCAGACGGGCCTCGATGCGCTCGGCGTCGGCGTCGGTGAGGTCCGGCAGGGTGGCGCCGGGGTCGACGCGCACGACGAAGTGCAGCCGGGAGAGGACGGACTCGGTGTTCCAGGCGGTGAAGTCGACGCTGGTGCCGCCGAGCTCCTCCTTGAGGATGTCGATCAGACGCAGCCGGACGCCCGTGGTGTAGCGGTCGCGCGGCAGGTAGACCAGGGCGGAGTAGTAGCGCCCGTACTCGTCACGCCGCAGGTACAGCCGCAGCCGGCGGCGCTCCTGGAGGTAGAGCACGCTGGTGGCGATGGCCCGCAGCCGGTCGGCGGGGGTCTGGAAGAGCTCGTCGCGCGGGTAGGTCTCCAGGATCTGGAGCAGGTCGCGCCCGTCGTGGCTGTCGGGCGAGAAGCCGGCGTCGGCCAGCACCTGGGCGACCTTGCGGCGGATGACGGGCACCCGGCGGACGGACTCGGTGTAGGCGGCCGAGGAGAACAGGCCGAGGAAGCGGCGCTCGCCGACGACGTTGCCCTCGGCGTCGAACTTCTTCACCCCGACGTAGTCGAGGTAGGAGGGGCGGTGCACGGTGGCGCGGCTGTTGGCCTTGGTGAGGACGAGCATCTTGTGCTCGCGGGCCTTGGCTCGGGCGTCGGCGGGGAGCCGGCTGAAGGAGGCGGAGGACGGGCGGGAGAGCGGCGCGTGGTGGCCGTCGTGGTGGCCGTCCGCGGTGCGGGAGGGGTCGGAGCGCAGGATGCCGAGGCCGGTGCCGGGGACGGCGCTGAGGGTGTCGTCCTCGCCGTTCTCGCCGGTCACCTTCGTCAGCTCGTACTCGCGGTAGCCGAGGAAGGTGAAGTGGTCGGCGGCCAGCCAGCGCAGCAGCTCGCGGGCCTCGTCGATCTCCGTGTCCGGCACGTCGGAGGTGGGCTCGTCGGCCAGGCTCTCGGCGAGCCGCAGGGCGGCGTCGCGCATCTTGGACCAGTCCTCGACCGCCTCGCGGACGTCGGAGAGGACGCGCAGCAGGTCCTCGGTGATCTGCTTGAGGTCGTCCCGGTCGGTCTCGCGGTCGATCTCGACGTGGATCCAGGACTCGACGAGCGCGTCGTGCGGCAGCACGGCGTCCTTGCCGGCGCCGTGGGCGTCGCACGTGGAGGAGAGGACCTCGAGCAGCCGGCCCGTGACGTCGCGGCGGACGATCACCTGCGGGTGGATCACCACGTGGATGCCGCGGTTCTGCCGGGAGAGCTCGTTGGTCACGGAGTCGACGAGGAACGGCATGTCGTCGGTGACGACCTCGACCACGGAGTGGCTGGACGTCCAGCCGTTCTCCTCGACCGTCGGCGTGTGCACGCGCACATTGGCGGTGCCCTGCGGACGGTTCTCGGCGAGCCGGTAGTGCGAGAGCGCGGCGCCGAAGACGTCGACCGGGTCCCGGCCGGTGAGGTCCTCGGGAGCCGTGTGCAGGTAGTAACGCTGGAGGTACGCGGTGAGGGACTCGCGGTCGAGCCCGCCCTCGCCCTTGGGTCCGGTCGAGCGCGCGGTCGTGGCGAATGGTCCCCCGGCCGGGCTATCGGCGACGCGTGCCGCCCTCTCGAGCAGCTCGGCCTTGGCTTCGTCCAGCTTGGTCTGCATGTCCTCTGGCTCCTGTCGCGCGCCGTTGCGTGACATAGATGGTGATGGCCCGTCGCGACACGGGTTGTCCGGTCGCCATCGACGGTATGCCGGGATGAGGGATGGCCGGGTGGTTCTCGGACAACTTCGTCAGGAGTACCCGGTTCCGGGTATCAGCGGCGACCCGGGCACGGTGGCGCCCCGGGGACAGGACAGGGGCGTCGTCACCCCTGCTGGATATCGCGCTGATCACGTGGTAAGGCTATCGCTCTTCCGGGGGAGCACGTCACGAGCCGGTTGTGTACAAAACCTGGGCCGGAACTTTGACGGTCTGCACAGCGACGCGGAGCATCTGCTTCCGCATAAGGCCGCGCACAAGCGTCACGCAGGCATCCCGTACGCGCTGTCATACGCTCCGTCACCACCTCTGGCCCGGCCCGCCGCGTCCCGGGCGTCACCTCTTCAGCCGATGAGCCGTTCGGCCTCGGCCACCGCCTGAGCCAGGCTGTCCACCACGGGCACGCCGGCCGCCGCCAGGCTCTCGCGGCTGTGCGAACCGCCGGTGTAGAGCACGGCGCGGGCCCCCACGTGCGCCGCGGCCACCGCGTCGTCCACGGCGTCGCCGATGACGACCGTCCGCGCGGCCGGCACGCCCGTCAGCCCCGCGAGGTGGCGCGCCATGTGCTCGGCCTTGCTGCCGCCCGAGGGACCGGTGCGCCCGTCGACGCGGACGAACCTGCGCTCGATGCCGAACCCCCGCACCAGCGGTATCAGGTCCTCGTGCACATACATCGACATGATCGACTGCGTGCGGCCGGCCTCCTGCCAGCCCGCCAGCAGCGCCTCGACGCCGTCCGTGAGGCCGCACCGCACGTGGTGGTCGCGGTAGTAGCGGTGGAAGACGCCGTCCATGTGCTCCCACTCGGCGTCGGTGGGCAGCCGGCCCATCAGCCGCTCGTAGAAGCGCGGGATCGGCACGCAGTACAGCTCCCGGTACCGGGCGAGGGTGATGGGCGACATGCCGATCTCCGCGAAGGCCGCGTTGGTCGCGGAGATCACCGCGTCGATGTCGTGGAAGAGCGTGCCGTTCCAGTCCCAGACGATGTGCCCCGCGTGCCGCGCGCCCGCGTCCGTACCGTTGCCGTGCCTGCCGTTCGTCCCGCCGTTCGTCCCCATGCCAAGACCGTACCCGGAGGGTCCGACAACGCCGTCAGAGGAGGTTGGGGATCTCCTGGACGGCGAACCACAGCAGCTCGTGGTCCTCGGCGCCGTCGACCGTGAACTGCGCGTCGTCGTCGCCCTCGTCCGCCGCGCCCAGCGCGGCCGCGGCGGCCGCGATGTCCTCCTCGGCCTCCTCGGAGTCGACGTGCACCGAGGCGGCCTTCGACAGCGGCACCGGCTCGGCCAGCCGGACCCCGCCGAGCAGGGACGGGTCCAGGCCGCGGTCGAGGCCGAAGGAGACCGCCGAGTCCGGCACGTCGACCGCGACGACCACGCGCCGGGGCCGGGCCTGCGGATCCGCGGCGAGCAGCCGCAGCGAGCCCTGGGCGGCGCGGCCCAGCGCCGCGTACTCGAGCTCCTCGATGTCCTCGGAGAGGTACCACTCGCGCAGGGCGGGGGTGACGGCGCAGGCGTCCAGCGGGGCCGGGCCCAGTTGCCCCGCCTTGTGCGCCTCGGCGAGCCCGGGGAGGGTCAGGGGGACGTAGACGCGCATGACCGCCGCTTTCCTGAGACTTCACGATTGTGGTGCCAGCATACGGGCGACCGGGGACGAGTCCCCCTTCGAAGGGCCGGTGACGCGCCAGGCGGCGGGCGAGCACGCGAGGTATTCGCACTCGAGACCGGAAGCGACCGCCCCGTTCGCCCGGATAGGTGAATCCTGCCGGCGGCTGGCGGCCCTCCGCGGCCTCCTTGCCGCCCCGGAACCGGCGCCGATAGAAGATCCCCGACCGAGCTACCGCCCGGTATCGGACACCGGGCCCGCATCACGGGGGCGATCAGCATGCACAGGACGGCACCCAGGGGACGCACGGACGCGCGCCGGCCCGCACAGGGCCCCGCGGCCGGCCGGCGACGACGGGAGGGGGCGGAGCGGCAGGAGCCGCACCTGCTCTTCGCGCACCGGCTGCTGCTGACCCTCAGCGGGCAGCGCCCGGTGCACTGGATGCTCGGCCACACGGTGGGCGACGCCTACGAGCAGCTGGCCCGGCTGGCCTGCGGCACGCCGCTGCGCCCGGCACCACCGGGCGGCGCCGCGCCCGTGGTCCGCGCCTGCGGCCGCTTCCGGCCGCGGCCCGGGGTGATCGAGGCGTTCGCCCGGATC
Organism: Streptomyces sp. NPDC049577; assembly: GCF_040675635.1. Classification (NCBI taxonomy): domain Bacteria; kingdom Bacillati; phylum Actinomycetota; class Actinomycetes; order Kitasatosporales; family Streptomycetaceae; genus Streptomyces; species Streptomyces sp. NPDC049577. The sequence continues at coordinate 7,910 of NZ_JBFAPH010000056.1, read as the reverse complement.
GCCTCCGGCGAGCGGCTCCAGGCGCTGGCCTTCCGGCTGGAGCACTGCCCCGACCGACGCTGGCGCTGCGCGGCCGTCGAACTGGGCGGCTCCGGCCCCGGCGGGCACGGCGGCCGGGCAGCCCGGGAGCACGCCCGTGTCTGACGCCGACGGGGGCGGGACACCGCAGTGTCCCGCCCCCGTCGGGCCGGCCGTTCGCGACGGCCCGCGGCCGCTACTTCTTGCGGCGGCGGCCGCCGGTGCTCTTCTGCGCCTTGCGGCGCTCCGCGCGGGTCATGCCGTCCGCCTCGGAGCGGTAGGAGGCGGTGTCGTCGCTGACGAAGTCGCCCTCGACGATGCCGCCCTCGCCGTCCACCTTGGGGGCGGTGAAGTGCAGCCGGTCCGGGCGCTGCGGGGCGTCGAGGCCCTTGGCGCGGATCTCGGGCCGCGCGGCGGCCGGGACGGCGTCCTGGACCTTCTCCAGGGACGGCGCCTCGGCGCCCTCCTCGACGGGGACCTCCTCCAGCTGCTGGTCGACCTGGACCTCCAGGTTGAACAGGTAGCCGACGGACTCCTCCTTGATGCCCTCCATCATCGCGGTGAACATGTCGAAGCCCTCGCGCTGGTACTCGACCAGCGGGTCCTTCTGGGCCATGGCCCGCAGGCCGATGCCCTCCTGGAGGTAGTCCATCTCGTAGAGGTGCTCACGCCACTTGCGGTCCAGGACCGACAGCACGACGCGGCGCTCCAGCTCGCGCATGACCTCGGAGCCGAGCTGCTCCTCGCGGGCCGCGTACTGCTCGTGGATGTCGTCCTTGACGGACTCGGCGATGAACTCGGCGGTGATGCCCGCGCGGTCGCCCGCCGCCTCCTCCAGCTCCTCGATGGTCACCTGGACCGGGTAGAGCTGCTTGAAGGCGGACCACAGCCGCTCCAGGTCCCACTCCTCGGCGAAGCCCTCGACGGTCTCCTGGCGGATGTAGTCGTCGATGGTGTCGTCCATGAAGTGCTGGATCTGCTCCTGCAGATCCTCGCCCTCCAGGACGCGGCGGCGCTCGCCGTAGATGACCTCGCGCTGCCGGTTGAGGACCTCGTCGTACTTGAGGACGTTCTTGCGGGTCTCGAAGTTCTGCTGCTCGACCTGCGACTGGGCGGAGGCGATGGCGCGGGTGACCATCTTGTTCTCGATGGGCACGTCGTCGGGGACGTTGGCCATGGCCATCACGCGCTCGACCATCTGGGCCTTGAACAGGCGCATCAGGTCGTCGCCCAGCGAGAGGTAGAAGCGGGACTCGCCCGGGTCGCCCTGACGGCCGGAGCGGCCGCGCAGCTGGTTGTCGATGCGGCGCGACTCGTGCCGCTCGGTGCCCAGGACGTAGAGCCCGCCGAGGTCCTTGACCTCCTCGAACTCCGCCTTGACCGCGGCCTCGGCCTTCTCCAGGGCGGCGGGCAGGGCGGCCGCCCACTCCTCGACGTGCTCGACCGGGTCCAGGCCGCGCTGGCGCAGCTCGGCCTCGGCCAGGTCGTCGGGGTTGCCGCCGAGCTTGATGTCGGTACCGCGGCCGGCCATGTTGGTGGCGACGGTGACGGCGCCCTTGCGGCCGGCCTGGGCGACGATCGAGGCCTCGCGCTCGTGGTGCTTGGCGTTGAGGACCTCGTGCGGGATGCCGCGCTTGGCGAGCTGCTGCGAGAGGTACTCGGACTTCTCGACCGAGGTGGTGCCGACCAGGATCGGCTGGCCCTTCTCGTGCTTCTCGGCGATGTCCTCGACGACGGCGGAGAACTTGGCGACCTCGGTGCGGTAGATGAGGTCGGACTGGTCCTTGCGGACCATCGGCCGGTTGGTCGGGATCGGCACCACGCCGAGCTTGTAGATCTGGTGGAACTCGGCGGCCTCGGTCATGGCCGTACCGGTCATGCCGGACAGCTTGTCGTAGAGGCGGAAGAAGTTCTGCAGGGTGATCGTGGCGAGCGTCTGGTTCTCGTCCTTGATGTCCACCCCTTCCTTCGCCTCGATGGCCTGGTGCATGCCCTCGTTGTAGCGGCGGCCGGCGAGGATACGGCCGGTGTGCTCGTCGACGATCATGACTTCGCCGTCGATGACGACGTAGTCCTTGTCCTTCTTGAACAGTTCCTTCGCCTTGATGGCGTTGTTCAGATAACCGACGAGCGGGGTGTTGACCGACTCGTAGAGGTTGTCGATGCCCAGCCAGTCCTCGACCTTGCTGACGCCGGCCTCGTGGATGGCGACCGTGCGCTTCTTCTCGTCGACCTCGTAGTCGCCGGTCTCCTCGATGCCCTTCTGCGGGTTGGCCGGCTCGCCCTTCTTCAGGCGGGTCACCAGCTTGGCGAAGTCGCCGTACCACTTGGTGGCCTGGTCGGCCGGGCCCGAGATGATCAGCGGGGTACGGGCCTCGTCGATCAGGATCGAGTCGACCTCGTCGACCACGGCGAAGTTGTGGCCGCGCTGCACCAGCTCGTCCTTCGACCACGCCATGTTGTCGCGCAGGTAGTCGAAACCGAACTCGTTGTTCGTTCCGTACGTGATGTCGCAGTTGTACTGTTCGCGACGCTGCGCCGGGGTCATGTTGGCGAGGATGCAGCCCACCGAGAGGCCGAGGAAGCGGTGCACCCGGCCCATCAACTCGGAGTCGCGCTCGGCCAGGTAGTCGTTGACCGTGATGAGGTGGACGCCCTTGCCGGACAGCGCGTTCAGATACGTGGGCAGGGTGCCGACGAGGGTCTTGCCCTCGCCCGTCTTCATCTCGGCGACGTAGCCGAGGTGCAGGGCGGCGCCACCCATGAGCTGGACGTCGTAGTGCCGCTGGCCGAGGACGCGCTTGGCCGCCTCGCGGACCGTCGCGAACGCCTCCGGGAGCAGGTCGTCGAGGCTCTCGCCGTCGGCGTAGCGCTGCCGGTACTCGTCGGTCAGGGCCCGCAGCTCGGCGTCGGAGAGGTTGATGAAGTCCTCTTCGATGGAATTGACCTGGTCCGCGATGCGGTGCAGTTTGCGCAGGATCTTGCCTTCTCCTGCACGCATGATCTTGCCGAAGACGGACACGTAGGCTGGCTCCTTGCCGGTCGGGCCTGGGCACGGCGGGGTGCACGGGCACGACGGGACAGTCCCCGCCGCAACGGCCATCGTAAGCGAGGACCCCGCCGCGCCGGGAGGTCCGTCATCCCCGAGGCCTGGTGTCACCCGCACAGTGAACGAATGGCGCTTCCTCGTAGTGCCCGGCCAGGATATTCAAGGGCCGTCCGGAACACGCCTCCTTACACTCCGCGCATGGAGCCAACGGAACTGCGTACCGAACGCCTGCTGCTGCGTCCCTTCACCAGCGCCGACATCCCCGCCGTGCACGCGGCCTGCCAAGATCCCGACATACCCCGCTACACCGAGGTCCCCACCCCCTACACGGCAGAGGACGCGCGGGTCTTCATCGAGGAGGTGTGCCCGGCGGGCTGGCGCGAGGACTCCCTCTACAACTTCGGGGTCTTCACCCGCGACGGCGGGTCGCTGGTGGGTTCGATGGGACTCCTCCGGCTCGCGCAGCTGCGCACCCCCGAACGACAGGCCGAGCTCGGCTACTGGACGGCCAAGGAACAGCGCCGCCGCGGCTACACCGCGGAGGCCGCGCGCGAGGTGTCCCGCTGGGCCTTCGAGGAGCTGGGCGCCGAGCGGCTGGAGTGGATCGCCGAGGCCGGCAACGAGGGCTCGCACGCGGTGGCCGTGAAGGCCGGCTTCCGGATGGAGGGCACCCTGCGCTCGAAGATCCTCCGCAACGGCACGCGCCGGGACGCCTGGCTCGGCTCGCTGCTCCCGTCGGACCTGGGGCTGCCGGGCGAGACCGCCTACGTGCCGTATCCCAGGCTCGGCTGAACGACTCCGGGGGCGTTGTCAGTGGCCGGCCCTAGGGTGACGGCCATGACGGCTCCCACGGCAGAGATCCATCTTTCCGCTGATGAAGCACGCAGGCTGGCGCTGCGCGCCCAGGGCCTGCTGGGCGCGCCGGACCGGCGGGCGGGCGCGCGCGGGGTGCTGCGCCGGCTGGGCGCGGTGCAGCTGGACACGATCTCGGTGCTCGCCCGCTCGCACGAACTGATCGCGTACGCGCGGCTGGGGGCGATCGGCCGGCAGGCGGTCGAGGCCGCGTACTGGACGCCGCGCGCGGCGGGTGCGGCTGCGGCGGGTGCGGCGGTGGAAGCACCGCACAGTTTCGAGTACTGGTCGCACGCGGCGTGCATCCTGCCCATCGAGGAGTGGCCGCTGTTCGCCTTCCGGCGCCGCGCCCGGGTCGCCCGCGGTCACCGCTGGCACATCCTGGAGGACGCCGACCGTTCGTGCGCGGCGGTGCGCGACCGGCTCAAGGCCGAGGGCCCCCTGACGGCGGGCGAGTTGGGCGGCGCCAAGAACGGCGGCGAGTGGTACGACTGGTCCGAGACGAAGATCGCGGTCGAGTGGCTGCTCGACACCGGTGAGGTGGTCTGCACCGAACGGCGCGGCTGGAAGCGGGTGTACGAGCTGGCCGAGCGCGCCGTCCCGGACGCCCTGTTCCACGACGACCTCGACGACGCCGAGTGCGTGCGACGGCTGGTGGCGCAGGCGGGCGCGGCGATGGGCGTGGCGACCCGGGCCGACCTCGCGGACTACCACCGCCTCAAGGGCGAACAGGTGGACGCGGTGATAGCGGACACCGGGCTGGTGCCGGTGGCGGTGGAGGGCTGGGCGAAGCCGGCCTGGGCGGATCCGGCGGCCCTGTCCGGCGAGGCGCGGGGCCGGCACCGCACGACGCTGCTCTCGCCCTTCGACTCCCTGATCTGGGACCGGCCGCGCACGGAGCGGATCTTCGGTTTCACGCACCGGCTGGAGGCGTACGTCCCCAAGGCCAAGCGGGTGCACGGCTACTTCGCGATGCCGCTGCTGACGGGCGGGCGGCTGCGGGGCCGGGTGGACCCGGCGCGGGAGGGCCGCACGCTGGTGGCCCGCCAGATCTCGATCGACGGGCCGGGGGCCGCGGAGCCCATGGCGAGGGCCCTGCGGGAGGCCGCGGAGTGGGTCGGCTGCGACACGGTGCGGATCGAGCGCTGCGACGACGCACGGTCGGCCGCGGCACTGGCGGACGCGCTGTCCTGACGGCCGGGCCGCCCTGAACCGGCGGTGAGCCGATGGGCGGCCCTTCCTCAGCGGATCTCCAGGATCTTCTCCCGCATCGCGTACACCACCGCCTCCATCCGGGAATGCAGCTGCAACTTCTCCAGGATGTTCCGCACGTGGTTCTTGACCGTGTTCTCACTGATGAACAACTCCTTCGCGATGTCGCGGTTGTTCATCCCGGTCGCGACGAGCTTGAGCACCTCCAGCTCCCGGTCGGTGAGCCGGGGCGCGGGTACCAGCCTGCGCTCGTCGGTGCGCTGGATCATCGACTTGAACTCGGTGAGCAGCTTGGACGCCATCGACGGGCTGATCTGCGACTGGCCGTCCGCCACCGCCCGGATGGCGGTGGCGACCTCGTCCGTGGAGATCTCCTTGAGGAGGTAACCCGTGGCCCCGGCCTTGATCGCGTCGTAGAGGTCGGCCTCCTCGTCGCTGATCGTCAGCATGATGATCTTCGCGCTGGGGGCGACCTCCTTGATGGAGGTGCACGCCTCGATACCGCCGCGCTTGGGCATCCGGACGTCCATCAGGACGATGTCGGGCAGCAGGTCCGCCGCCTTGTCGACGGCCTCGGCGCCGTCCCCGGCCTCGCCCACGACCTGGATGTCCTCCTCCTGGCGGAGGACGATCTCCAGTCCGCGCCGGAACAGCGCGTGGTCGTCGACGACCAGGACACGGATCGGCTCTTCTCGGGTGGCACCCCTGTCCGCGCGGGTGCCCTCGTCGTCGTCCTCGCCGGGCACGAGCACGGGCCCGAACCTGTCCGCCATTGTTCCTCCCCCTGAAGGCCCCTGAAGGCAATGGCCCCTCGCGGTTGCACAGTACAGCCGGTTCCCAACCGGTTCCGGCGGACCGGCGGTTGGCCGCCCGGCCATGATTCCATGCCGGGCGGCCGGGGCCACTCCATACGAGCCTTCGGTCAGCCGCCGAGCGCACCGCCCGCGCCGCCGGGCTGCGCTCCGCCGTAGGAGTCGGGGTTCAGGCGGATGACGCCGTAGTCGTAAGCGTGCCGGCGGTAGACGACGCTGGGCAGCTTGCTGTCGGAGTCGACGAACAGATAGAAGTCGTGACCGACCAACTCCATTTCATAGAGGGCCTGGTCGAGCGACATCGGGGGCGCGGAGTGCGTCTTCTCGCGGACCACCAGGGGGCCTTCGCCCTGGATCTCCAGCGACCCCATACGGGTGACCGGCACCCCGCCGGCCTCCTGCTCCGCGACGAGCCGGCCGTGGTCGTCGATCGTGGCCGCCTCCTCGACGACCACCGCGACCTCGCTGGCCGGAATTCGTCCCCCTCGACGGGCGAATCGCTTGTCGTGCTGCTTACGGAGCCGCGCCTCCAACTTGGCCGCCGCCAGGTCCAGCGCGACGTACGGATCCGTCGCCGCGGCCTCCGCCCGGATCACCGGTCCACGGGATCGCACGGTGATCTCCACCCGGTCGGAGCGGTCGGACTGCCTGGGGTTGGGCTCCTTGGACACCTCCACGTCGAGGCTGATCACCTTGCCGTCGAGCTTCTGGATCTTGTCCAGCTTCAGCTTCTCGGCCACGTGCTTGCGAAACCGCTCGGGCACTTCTGTCTTGCGGCCCTTGACGACGATGTCCACGCAGAACTCCGTTCCCGGAAGGCCCCGCCGAAGGTGCGGAGCGCATCCCTCTTGCATCAGACCCCGGGGAGACCCGGAGCCACCGACTCGGCGGTTTTCACCTCCTCCTCCCCCATCGGCAAGATCTACATCCCGCCGTCCGACAGGCTTCTTGAACTTCTTCAAGCTTCGGCGAAGGCGCGCAAAACACGCCAATCGGAACTATGCGGAACAGCTTCCGCGATTCCTCACAACCGAACATATCTCGCTCGGAAGCCTGTCGGTACCCCCTTCCTCAACGTGCGTCCATTCAGGTGTCACTTCCCGTACATCTCAGGGCACCGGCCGGGTATCCAGGCAGTTCGAAGGCCCCTACGGGCGCGGCGACCACCGCCGCTCCCACCGGCCGCCCGCCCGCGACGGCCACCGCCCGGGCCGCCTCGGCGAGCGAGGCGCCCGTCGTGACCACGTCGTCGACCAGCAGCAGCGAACCGCCGGCCGGCCAGAGCCGTTCCGCCCCCGCGGCTACCCCCATCGCCCCCGACACATTCACCGCCCGCTGCCCGGCGTCGAGCACGGACTGGTCGACGACGTCACGCCGAAACCGCAGCACGGCCGCCGTCCGCGCGGGTACACCGGACCGGCGCAGCACCGAGGCCGCCGCCCGCGCGAGCCGCCGCCCCGCGTCGTGCCCGCGCCCGGCCACGGCCCGTCGCGCCGAAGGCACCGGCACGAGCAGCAACGGGCCCCTCCCGTCCCGTACGCCACAGCCCTCGGCCAACAGACCCAGAGCCCGCACCGCGCCCGCCAGCGCGGCACCCAGGGGCTCGGCCAGCCCCAGCGCTCCCCGCTCCTTGTGCGCGAGGATCACCGAGCGCACCGAGCCCGCGTAGGGAGCCGCCGCGCACACCGGCGGCAGCCCGGCCGGCACCGGGTCCGGCCACACCCGCCGGGCCCGCCGCCCGCTCAGCCGCTCCCGGCACGTCCCGCACAGCACCGACCCGGGTGTGCCGCACCCCGCGCAGTCGGTCGGCAGCACCAGGCCGGCGATCTCTCCCCACCACCCGCGCATGGGACCACTCTCCCGCGCGGCGCCCGATCCCGCGCACGGCCGCGCCCTCGGGCAGCCAGTAGGGCAGGCCCGCGCCCATCAGCGGATCGGTGTCGAACAGGTCCAGCTCACGGCCGAGC
>NZ_JBFAPH010000055.1:0-23656 GCF_040675635.1 Streptomyces sp. NPDC049577 | reverse complement strand
CGACATCGTCGGCCCGTCCGGCGTTTCCGGCGGTCGTGGCAGGCGGCGTCAGCGCGGGGCCGCCGTCGTCGAGTCGCGGACGATCAGGTCCACCGGCAGGGTGACCGGCGCGGGATCCTCCCCGTCCAGCACCTTGATCAGCGCCCGCATGCCCGCCTCGCCCACCGATTCCGCCGGCAGGCGGACGGTGGTGAGCTCCGGGTCGACGGCCGTGGCCATGGCGAGGTCGTCGAAGCCGGTGACGGAGACGTCGTCCGGGACCCGCAGGCCGAGGCGGCGGGCGGCCTTGCAGGCGCCCGCGGCGAGGACGTCGTCGTCGCAGACGAGGGCCGTGGGGCGGGGGCCCGGGCCGGTCAGGGCGCGTTCGGCGGCCGACAGGCCGGCGGCCACGGTGAGGGCGGCGGGCTCGGAGCGGACGACGGCCGCTCCGGCCGAGGTCAGTGCCTCGGTCAGGGCCCGGGCGCGTACCCGGAAGGTCCAGGAGTCGACGTCGGCCGCGAGGTGCGCGATGCGGCGGTGGCCGAGGGCGAGCAGATGACGGGCGACCTGGCGGGTGCCGTCGGCGATGTCGAGGTTGACCGTGCCGGCCGCTTCGGGCCGCGCGGGGTCGCTGTCGAGCATGACGAGCGGCAGCCCGCCGGCGCGGATGTCGGTGAGGGCCTCCGCCGCCATGGAGGAGGCGATCACGCCGTCGAGGGTGGCGCGGGAGGAGGCGAAGGGGTCGCGGGCCGGCCCGGTGCCCTCCGGGGAGGGGTAGAGGACCACGCCCATGCCGTGCTCGGCGGCGACCCGGGCGGCGCCCGTGTGGACCCGGGCGAAGAACTCGTTGGTGAGCGCCGGCACGACCAGCAGTGCCGTGCGGGTCAGGCCGAGGCGCAGGTTGCGGGCGGCGAGGTTGGGACGGTAGCCGAGCTCCCGGGCCGCGGTTCGCACCGCCTCCGCGGTACGCTCGGAGACCCGGCCGCGCCATTTGTCGCCCATCACGAGCGAGACGGTCGCCTGGGAGACGCCCGCGACGCGGGCCACGTCCCGGCTGGTCGTCCGGGCCGAGCCCTGTACCCCCCGTACGGTCTGCCACCGCCGGCCGTCGTGTCCGACTTCCGTCACCGGTGCGACGCCCCTCTCATCGGCTTGCCGCGGGTGGACCCGCGAAGTGTCGCCATGGTACGTATAACGGAGTTAGTTATACGTAAAACCAGCGCGGTCACAGCGCGATCGAGAGGCGGATCATGGCGGCGGCGGGCGGCGGTTACGTCGACATGCTCAAGACGAGGCACGCGGCACGCCTGCTCGCCGGCACCCTGGTGGGCCGGCTGCCGAACGCCACGGCGGCGCTGGCGATCGTGCTCTTCGTGCGCGCCGAGGGCGGCAGCTTCACGCTCGCGGGCGCGCTGTCGGCCGTCTACGGCGTGGCCAACGCGTTCGGCCAGCCCCTGCTGGGCCGGGCCGTGGACCTGTACGGCCAGCCCCGGGTCATCCTGCCCTCGGCCCTGATGACCGCGCTGGGCATGGCGCTCTTCACCGCCGTCGGTCTGGAGCCGCTGCCCCTGGCCTACGCGGCCATGGCCGTGTCCGGCTTCTTCGCGCCCCCGCTCGAGGGCGGCCTGCGGGCCCTGTGGCCCTCGGTCCTGAGGAACGAGGACGACCTCCACGCGGCGTACTCCCTGGACGCGATCGCGCAGGAGCTGATCTACGTGGTCGGCCCGCTGATCGTCACCCGGATCGTCGCGTTCTGGTCCGAGGCCGCCGCGCTGAACGTGCTCCACCTGCTGGGCGTCGCCGGCGCCCTCGCGGTGGTCACCTCGCCCCCCTCGCGGAAGTGGCGCAGTGCTCCCCGTGAGGCGCACTGGCTGGGGGCGCTGCGCTCCCGCGGACTGCTGGTGCTGCTCGGCACGTTCTTCTTCATCGGCTCGGCCCTGGGCTCGATCGCGGTCGCCGCGGTCGCCTACGGCGACGACCACGGCGGTGGCAACGTCGCGAGCATCCTGCTGTCGGCCCTGGGTGTCGGCGCCCTCATCGGCGGTTCCGTCCACGGCGCCCGGCAGTGGCCCGGCAGCCCCGAACAGCGGCTGCGGGTGCTCGTCGGCGGACTGGCCCTGCTCTATGTGCCGCTGCTGCTGGTGCCGGGCACCGTCGCCATGACCGTCCTCGCCACGGTGGCGGGGCTCTTCCTCGCGCCCTGTCTGGCCACCGCCTTCGTGGTCGTGGACCGGCACGCGCCGCGCGGCACCGTCACCGAGGCGTTCTCCTGGCTGGTGACCTCGTTCGGCGTGGGTGCGGCGATCGGCACCGCCTTCGTGGGGCCGGCCGTCCAGGCCGGCGGCGCCCGTTCGGGCTTCCTCGTCGCGGTGGGCGGCGGGGCCGCCGCCCTGCTCGTCATGCTGGCGGCCCGACGCGCCCTGCGCGCGCCCGTGGTGGCGTCCCCGGTGGTGGCGCGGTCGGAAAATGATCGGAACGGTGCGGTCGAACCCGGTTTCAGCGCAGGACATCAGGCGTAATGTTCAGGCATGGACCGCCGCATTTTCGGGCTGGAGAACGAGTACGGCGTCACGTGCACCTTCAGGGGACAGCGCCGGCTGTCGCCTGACGAAGTGGCGCGGTACCTCTTCCGTCGTGTCGTTTCCTGGGGCCGCAGCAGCAATGTCTTCCTGCGCAACGGCGCCCGTCTCTACCTGGATGTGGGATCGCACCCGGAATACGCGACTCCGGAATGCGACAACGTGATCGAGCTGGTCACCCACGACAAGGCGGGCGAGCGCATCCTCGAGGGCCTGCTCGTCGACGCCGAACGCCGCCTGCACGAGGAGGGGATCGCGGGCGACGTCTACCTCTTCAAGAACAACACCGACTCCGCCGGGAACTCCTACGGCTGCCACGAGAACTACCTCGTCGCGCGGCACGGGGAGTTCTCGCGTCTGGCGGACATCCTCATCCCCTTCCTCGTCACCCGCCAGCTGCTGTGCGGCGCCGGCAAGGTCCTCCAGACCCCGCGCGGCGCGGTGTACTGCGTCAGCCAGCGGGCGGAGCACATCTGGGAGGGCGTCAGCTCCGCGACCACCCGCTCGCGCCCCATCATCAACACGCGCGACGAGCCGCACGCCGACGCCGAGCGCTACCGCCGGCTGCACGTCATCGTGGGCGATTCGAACATGTCCGAGACCACGATGCTGCTCAAGGTGGGGGCGACCGATCTCGTCCTGCGGATGATCGAGGCGGGCACCGTGATGCGGGACCTCACCCTGGAGAACCCCATCCGGGCGATCCGCGAGGTCAGTCACGACATCACCGGCCGGCGCAAGGTCCGGCTGGCCAGCGGCCGGGAGGCCTCCGCGCTGGAGGTCCAGCAGGAGTACTACGAGAAGGCCGTGGACTTCTGCGAGCGCCGCGGCATCCGCACCGGGACGGTCGAGCGGGTCCTGGAGCTGTGGGGCCGCTCGCTGGAGGCCATCCGGGACGAGGATCTGGACCGGATCGCCACCGAGATCGACTGGGTGATGAAGTACCAGCTCATCGAGCGGTACCGGTCGAAGAACAACATCACCATGTCGCATCCGAGAATCGCCCAGATAGACCTCGCCTACCACGACATCCACCGCCGGCGCGGGCTGTACTACCTGCTGGAGAAGCGGGGACAGGCCGCCCGGGTGTGCAACGACCTCAAGATCTTCGAGGCCAAGTCGGTGCCCCCGCAGACCACGCGGGCCCGGCTGCGCGGCGACTTCATCCGCCGGGCCCAGGAGCAGCGCCGGGACTTCACCGTCGACTGGGTGCACCTCAAGCTCAACGACCAGGCGCAGCGCACGGTGTTGTGCAAGGACCCGTTCCGTTCGGTTGACGACCGGGTCGAAAAGCTCATCGCCGGAATGTGACCGGTCCATGGCACGGTTGTGCCCGCTGTGCCCCACTCGCGGGGCACAGCGGGCACAACCGTGTCGGGCGGGGTTGATCGGAGGGGTTCAGGCCGTAGAGTGACGGCACTGCCCAGCCACCCCCCAGGGGGTGGCCTACGGATCAGCCCGGGGCCGCGGTGCCTGGCACGGCACCTCGCTGCGTTGTCGCATCACCCACGGACGCCCAGTCCGAGGGCGATGCTCCGCCTTGCGATGCACCGCACCAGACACCGCGGCCTGATCCGGGCTGATCCGCAGGCCACCCCCTAGCCCGAGTTGGACTTCATGAACCACACGAAGAACACGCGTCGCCTCGCCGCGGCGTTGGCCGTGCCCGTCCTGCTGCTCGCCGCCGCGGCGTGCGGGTCCGACGGAGGCAAGGACGGCGGCTCCTCGGACGCCAAGGTGACCGTGGCGGGGAAGTTCGGCGAGCAGCCCGAGATCAAGAGCCCGAAGGATGCCAAGGCGCCGGACGAGGTCGCGGTGAAGACGCTGACCGAGGGCTCGGGCGACAAGGTGGAGAAGGGGTCCTTCGTCCGCCTGGACTACGTCGGGCAGTCGATGAAGGACAACCGGCTGCTGCTGAGCTCCTGGAGCAACCAGCCCGGGCAGCCCAGCCCGGAGAAGAGCGGCGGCAAGGAGCCGCGCCGGCAGGCCGTCCAGCAGCTCGGCCAGCCCGGCCAGGTGCTGCCGGACAAGGTGCTGGAGACGGTGATCGGCAAGAAGGTCGGCTCCCGGGTCGAGGTCGAGGGCACCGCCAAGGCGCTGATCGGCGAGCAGCTCAACCCGCAGGCGGGGATCGCGCCGGAGGACGGCCTGGTGTGGGTCCTCGACGTCGTCGGTGCCCAGAAGCTGGACCCGAAGAGCGAGGCCCACGGCGAGCAGGCCAAGCCCGAGGAGGGCATGCCCGAGGTGAAGGCGCCCTCCCAGAAGGCCGCGGAGATCATCATCCCCAAGGGCGAGAAGCCGCCGGCCGACCTCAAGGAGCAGGTCCTGATCAAGGGCACCGGCCCGGAGATCAAGGCCGGTGACGGGCTCATCGCCCAGTACACCGGTGTGAAGTGGGAGGACGGCACCAAGTTCGACTCCTCCTGGGACCACAGCGGCGCCACCGCCTTCCAGATCGGCACCGGCTCCGTCGTCCAGGGCTGGGACAAGGGCCTGGTCGGCAAGCACGTCGGGGACCGGGTCGAGCTGGTGATCCCGCCGAAGCTGGGCTACGAGGGCCAGGCGCAGAGCGGGCTGGACAAGAACACCCTGGTCTTCGTCGTGGACATCGTGGGCAAGGTCTGATCGGCCGCCTGATCGGGATCTGCCAGAATTGCACGGTTGTCCGCAAGATACGTTCGTAGGAGCACCTTCGTGAGCATCGACAAGCCCGAGATCGACTTCCCGGAAGGCCCCGTGCCGACCGACCTCGAGATCACCGAGATCTGGGAGGGCGACGGCCCGGTCGCCAAGGCGGGCGACTTCGTCAAGGTCCACTACGTGGGCGTGGCCTTCTCCACCGGTGAGGAGTTCGACGCCAGCTGGAACCGGGGCAACCCGCTCGAGTTCAAGCTGGGCGCCGGCCAGGTCATCCCGGGCTGGGACCAGGGCATCCAGGGCATGAAGGTCGGTGGCCGCCGCAAGCTGGTCATCCCCGCCCACCTCGCGTACGGCGACCGCGGCGCCGGCGGTGGCGTGATCGCCCCGGGCGAGACGCTGATCTTCGTTTGTGACCTGATCTCCGTCTGAGACACCCCGGTCGAAGGCCGAGGGCCCGTGCCTGCCTGGCACGGGCCCTCGGCTTTTGTCGTACGAGCCGCGAGCGGTACGGTCAACGGTTGAGAGCACAAGTAGAGAGGGCGTCAATGGCGATTGCCAAGGCCGAGCGGCTGATGAACCTGGCGCTGTGCCTGCTGGGCGCGCGCCGACCGCTCACCAAGGCGGAGTTGCGGGCCTCGATCGAGGCGTACATCACGGCCGGGGGGACCGGCGGCGACTCCGCGAGCGACGACGCCTTCAACCGGATGTTCGAGCGCGACAAGGACGATCTGCGCGAGCTCGGTCTGATCATCGAGACGGTCGAGGCCCTCGACGGCGAGACCGGCTACCTCGCCCGCCGCGACAGCAACGCCCTGCCCCCGATCACGCTGGACGTCGAGGAGGCCGCCGCCCTGGGCCTCGCCGCCAAGGTCTGGCAGCAGGCCCGGCTCGCCGGTGCCGCCAGCGGCGCGCTGCAGAAGCTGCGCGCGGCCGGCATGCCGCTCGCCGAGGACCCGTACGGCGGCCAGAGCGCGCTGGAGCCGCGGATCCCCGTCCACGAGGCCGCCTTCGAGCCGCTGATGCTCGCCGCCCGCGACCGCCGCACGGTGCTCTTCGACTACCGCAAGGCCAACGCCGCCCGCCCCGAGCAGCGGCACGTCGAGCCCTGGACGCTGGAGTGCTGGCGCGGCCACTGGTACCTGGCCGGCTGGGACCGCGACCGCGAGGCGGAGCGCGTCTTCCGGCTCTCCCGCATCACCGGCCGCGTGCGCACCCGCGCGCTGCCCTTCACGGTGCCCGTGCCCGACCACGTCACCGTGCGCGAGACCGTCGAGTCGTGGGCGGGGGAGACCGCCACCGGCACCGCCCGGATCAAGGTCCGGGCCGGCCACGGCTACCCGCTGCGTGCCCGTGCCACGGCCGTGCGCGACCTCGGGGACGGCTGGGACGAGCTGGAGATCCCCTACGGGCACGGGCTGGACGCCTGGCTCGTCGAGTTCGGCCCCGACGTGATCGTGCTCGAACCCGCCGAACTGCGGGCCGAAGTGATCGACCGGCTGCGCGCCGTGGCCAAGGGCTGAGAGGGACGGGACCGACGACTTATGGCCATCAACGCCATCGACCAGACACGGCGCATGCTCTCCCTGGTCACCTATCTCCGCGAGCGCCCCGGCGCCCGGGTCGCCGACGTGGCCCGCGCCTTCGGCATCACCGAGGACGAGCTGATCGGCGACCTCGACGTGCTGCCCATGTGCGGCACCAGCTTCCGCGGCGGCGATCTGCTCGACATCGACACCGACGGCGACCGCATCTGGTGGCACAACCCGGACGCGGGGGGCACCGGCGAGCCGCTGCGCCTGGCGGCCGACGAGGCCACCGCGCTGCTGGTGGCCGCCCGCGCCGTGGCCACCCTGCCCGGCCTGCGCGAGAGCGACCGGGACGCCCTGCTGCGCGCCACCGCGAAGATCGAGGCCGCCGCCGGCGAGGCCGCGGGCGCCAGCTCCCGGCTCTCGGTCACCTTCGAGTCCGAGGGCGGCGTCTTCGCCGACGTCGACCGGGCCATCGCCGAGCGCCGCCGGCTGTGGCTGCGCTACTACTCGCCCGCGCGGGACGAGCTCACCGAGCGCGAGGTCGACCCGATCCGGCTGTTCGCCGTCGGCCACACCTACATGGAGGCGTGGTGCCGGCTCTCCGAGGCCCGGCGCACCTTCCGCCTCGACCGGGTGGCCGAGATCCGGCTGCTCGACGAGATGTCCGACCCGCCGCCCGTGGAGCTGCGCGACCTGTCCGAGGGGCTCGTGCAGCCGGCCGCCGAGGACCCCGAGGTGGTCGTCGAGGTCGGGCCCGGCGGCCGCTGGGTCGCCGAGTACTACCCGCACGACAGCGCCGAGGAGCTGCCCGAGGGCGGTCTGCGCATCACCCTGCGCACCCCCGACCCGGCCTCCCTGCGCCGCCTGGCGCTGCGGCTCGGCCGGGACGGGCACATCGTCGCCCCGTCCGCGCTGGCCGGCAGCGCGCGGGACGCGGCGCGCGAGGCGCTGGCGGCGTACGGAGAGCAGTGACGGATCGGACGTGGAGCGGGACGGATCGGGCGTGAGTGGGAACGTGACGGACGCGACGACGGCGGCGGCAGCGGTGGCCGCGGTGTTCAAGGCCGCCTGCCCCGACTGCCGGGGCCGCTTCGAGCTCGCGGCGGGCGCGCTGCGGCTGGCCATCGGCGCCAGCCACCGCACCACCTTCTACTCCTTCACCTGCCCGGACTGCGGTACGGCCGTCCGGAAGCCCGCCGGGGAGCGGATCATCGAGCTGCTGACCGGCGGCGGCGTCCGCACCCTGCGGCTGCACATCACCGCCTGACCGCCCGGCCCGCACCCCCTCGATAGGCTCCCCCCATGTTCTGGCCCATGCTCGCCATCGCCCTCGGCTTCTGCGGCCTCGCCGTGCTCGCCGTCCTCGCCGCGCGTGTCTTCGCCGAGGTGCGTCGGCTGGCCCAGCAGGTGGCCGAAAGTTCACGTCGTATCAACCGTGCCGCCGACGATCTCGAACGGGCGGCCGTCCCCCTGGCCGCCCGGGCGGCGCGCGGCGTCCAGGACGCCCGGTCCGTGCACGGGGCGCGTCAGAGCTGACACGTACGGCGATGGCGCCGGTCCGGGTTCCGGAACCGGACGGTACGCTGGATCGACGGCCCCGACGGCGAGGCGGGGGGCTGTCCGGGAGAGGCCGAGAGTACGCATGGGGATTGCCCAGCGTTTACCCCTGCGCGTTACGATCGCTGCCGTACGGCTGATGGACAAATGTCCGATCAGTCGGCCGCCCCTCAACCCAGCCGCCTCGGTGAGAAGGTAAACGCATATGTTCGGAAGGCTCGGAGCTCCCGAGATCATCCTCATTCTCGTCGTCATCGTCCTCCTGTTCGGTGCGAAGAAGCTTCCCGACATGGCGCGCTCCCTCGGCAAGTCCGCGCGGATCCTCAAGAGCGAGGCCAAGGCGATGCGGTCGGAGGGCCAGGACAACGCCTCCGCCCCGGCGGACCCGCCGGCCGACCAGGCTCCTCGTACGATCAAGGCCGCGCCCGGCGACGTGACGTCGCGTCCGGTGAACGAGCCGACGGACCGTACGACGCAGCGCTGACCCAGGGACGACCGAGACGGCCGCCGGCGGCCGTCTGCCGCACGAGATAGGGACGTGGGTTGCTCAAGCCTGCCCGCAAGAAGGAGAAGGACCCCGAGGGGCGGATGCCGCTCTCGGAGCACCTGCGTGAACTGCGCAACCGCTTGGCGAAGTCCGTAGCCGCGATCGTGATCGTGGCCGTGGTGGCGGCCTTCTACTACCGGGACATCATCGACGTCTTCAAGCACCCGATCCAGGACGCGATCGGCTGCAAGGTCTCCTTCGCGGAACTCGCGGGCAAGGACGACCACAAGACGTGCGGCAACATCACGATGTCCGGCCTCGTCGGGCCGTTCACCCTCATGGTGAAGGTCTCGCTGGTCTCGGGCGTCGTGATGTCGAGCCCGGTCTGGCTGTACCAGCTGTGGGCGTTCCTCGCGCCCGGGCTGCACAAGAACGAGAAGAAGTACGCGCTGGGCTTCGTCGCGGCGGGCGTCCCGCTGTTCGCGGCCGGTGCCTACTTCGCGTACAAGATCCTGCCCGCCGCCTCGACGGTCCTGATCGACTTCACGCCCTCCGGCGTCGACAACCTGCTGCCGCTGGACGAGCTCATCGACCTCGTCACCCGCCTGGTGGTCGTCTTCGGGCTCTCCTTCGAGCTGCCGCTGCTGCTGATGATGCTCAACTTCGGCGGCGTGCTCACCGGCCGGCGCATGCTGGGCTGGTGGCGCGGCATGATCATGGGCGTCACCGTGTTCTCGGCCGTGGCCACGCCGACCGTGGACCCGTTCTCGATGTTCATGCTCGCCGGGCCGATCATCCTGCTGTACTTCATCGCCGTCGGCATCGCGATGCTCAACGACAAGCGCAAGCGCGAGGCGAACCCGGACCGGCTGCTCTCGGACGACGAGGCGGCGCCGCTCGACCTCACGCCCGAGCCGGTCGCCCCGCAGCACATCGACGGCGAGCCCGCCGCCACCCATCGCGGCGGATACGACGACGTGACCTGACCGCGGCAGCGGAACCCGGTGCTCCGCGGGGCGGTCGCTGTGACAGCGACCGCCCCGCGCCGTCGTGTCCGGGCCCAGCCGGTAGGGTCCCGCGCGTGACCTGCGACATCACCCTCTTCGTCAACCCCACGGCGGGCCGGGGCCGCGGTGCCCGCGCCGCGCAGCCCGCCGCCCGCGTGCTGCGCGCCGCCGGGTACTCCGTCCGCACGGTCCTGGGCCTGGACGCCGCCGACGCGCTGCGCCGGGCCCGGGAGGCGGTCGCGGACGGCACCGGCGCGCTCGTCGCCGTCGGCGGGGACGGCATGGTCTCGCTGGCCCTGCGCGCGGTCGCCGGCACCCTCACCCCGCTCGGCGTGGTGGCCGCCGGCACCGGCAACGACTTCGCCCGCGCCGCCGGGCTGCCCGTCGGCGACCCCGCGGCCGCCGCGCGCGTGATCGCCGCGTCGCTCAAGGACGACGGCGGGCGCCCCGTCGACCTCGGCCGCGTGGGCGACACCTGGTTCGGCACCGTCCTGGCCTCCGGCTTCGACTCCCGGGTCAACGACCGGGGCAACCGCATGCGCTTCCCCACCGGACGGCTGCGCTACGACCTCGCCCTGCTCGCCGAGCTGGCCGCCCTGCGGCCGGTCTCCTACCGCATCCGGCTCGACGACGGGCCGGAACGGCGAATACCGGCCACTCTCATCGCGGTCGGCAACGGCGGCTCGTACGGTGGAGGTATGCGGATCTGCGGAAACGCGCGCCTCGACGACGGGCTCTTCGACGTCACCGTCGTCGGCCCCTGCCGGCGCTCCACCCTGCTGGCCGTCTTCCCCAAGGTCTACCGGGGCACCCACCTCGGCCACCCCCTGGTACGCACCTACCGGGCGGCCCGGGTGACGATCGACGCCGACGGCCTCACCGGCTGGGCCGACGGCGAGCCGCTCGGGCCGCTGCCGCTGACCGCCGAGACCGTGCCCGGGGCCGTACGGCTCCTGGGAGCCCGATAAAGATCGCGTGGCTGTCGGAGGTGCCCGGTAGGCTCGTGAACAAGATGACCGACGACATGTCCCCTGCTGAGCGCTACGCCCTGTCCAGGGTCCGCGCCGCCGAGCAGGCCACCGCGCTCGCGCCGTTCCGCGAGATGTACGACTTCGAGCTCGACCCCTTCCAGATAGAGGCCTGCCGGGCCCTGGAGGCCGGGAAGGGGGTGCTGGTCGCCGCGCCGACCGGCTCCGGCAAGACCATCGTGGGCGAGTTCGCCGTCCACCTGGCCCTCACCCAGGGCCGCAAGTGCTTCTACACCACGCCCATCAAGGCGTTGTCGAATCAGAAGTACAGCGATCTCGTCAAGCGCTACGGCCCCGCCAGGGTCGGCCTGCTGACCGGCGACAACAGCGTGAACCCCGACGCACCGGTGCTCGTGATGACCACCGAGGTGCTGCGCAACATGCTCTACTCCGGTTCGCAGACGCTGGTCGGCCTCGGGCACGTGGTCATGGACGAGGTGCACTACCTCTCCGACCGCTTCCGCGGCGCCGTCTGGGAGGAGGTCATCATCCACCTCCCGGAGTCGGTGACCCTGGTCTCCCTCTCCGCCACCGTCTCCAACGCCGAGGAGTTCGGCGACTGGCTCGACACCGTGCGCGGCGACACCGAGGTGATCGTCTCCGAGCACCGGCCCGTGCCGCTGTGGCAGCACGTGCTGGCCGGGCGCCGGATGTACGACCTCTTCGAGGAGCGGGCCACGCCCGACGGCGCGGGCGCCGGCCGCCGCGAGGTCAACCCCGACCTGGTCCGCCTCGCCCGCATGGAGAACAGCACCCCGCTGGGGCGCGACCGCCGGCGCGGCCGCGTGATGCGCGAGGCCGACCGGGAGCGCGAGCGCCGCCAGCGCAGCCGCATCTGGACGCCCAGCCGCGTCGAGGTCATCGAACGCCTCGACGCCGAGGGGCTGCTGCCCGCCATCACCTTCATCTTCAGCCGCGCCGGCTGCGAGGCGGCCGTCAACCAGTGCCTCTACGCGGGGCTGCGGCTCAACGACGACGAGGCGCGGGCGAAGGTGCGCGAGATCGTGCAGGAGCGCACGGCCGCCATCCCCGACGAGGACCTGCACGTCCTGGGCTACTTCGAGTGGCTGGAGGGCCTGGAGCGGGGCATCGCCGCCCACCACGCCGGCATGCTGCCGACCTTCAAGGAGGTCGTCGAGGAGCTCTTCGTCAAGGGCCTGGTCAAGGCCGTCTTCGCCACCGAGACCCTCGCCCTGGGCATCAACATGCCGGCCCGCTCGGTGGTGTTGGAGAAGCTCGTCAAGTGGAACGGCGAACAGCACGCCGACATCACCCCCGGCGAGTACACCCAGCTCACCGGACGCGCCGGGCGGCGCGGCATCGACGTCGAGGGCCACGCCGTCGTGCTGTGGCAGCGCGGCATGGACCCGGTCGCCCTCGCGGGCCTGGCCGGCACGCGTACCTACCCGCTGCGGTCCAGCTTCAAGCCCTCGTACAACATGGCGGTCAACCTCGTCTCCCAGTACGGGCGGCACCGTTCGCGGGAGCTGCTGGAGACCTCCTTCGCACAGTTCCAGGCGGACAAGTCGGTCGTCGGCATCTCCCGCCAGGTGCAGAAGAACGAGGAGGGGCTGACCGGATACCGCGACGCCATGACCTGTCACCTCGGCGACTTCGACGAGTACGCGCGACTGCGCCGCGAGCTGAAGGACCGTGAGACGGAGCTCGCCAAGCAGGGCGCCGTCCAGCGCCGCGCCGCCGCGGCGGCCGCGCTGGAGCGGCTCAAGCCGGGTGACGTCATCCACGTGCCGACCGGCAAGTTCGCCGGCCTGGCGCTCGTCCTCGACCCGGGCGTGGCCCCGGCCCGGACCGACCGGAGCCGCGGCTACGACTACTACGAGGGGCCGCGGCCGCTGGTCCTCACCGCCGAGCGGCAGGTCAAGCGGCTCGCCGCCATCGACTTCCCGGTGCCGGTGGAGCCGCTGGAGCGCATGCGCATCCCGCGCTCCTTCAACCCGCGCAGCCCGCAGTCCCGGCGCGACCTGGCCTCCGCGCTGCGCACCAAGGCCGGGCACATCGTGCCCGAGCGGCACCGCAAGCAGCGCTCGGCCGCCGTGGACGACGCCGAGATCGCGCGGCTGCGCACCGCCCTGCGCGCGCACCCCTGCCACGGCTGCGACGAGCGCGAGGACCACGCCCGCTGGGCCGAGCGCTACCACCGCCTCAAGCGGGACACCCGCCAGCTGGAGCGCCGCATCGAGGGCCGGACGAACACCATCGCCCGTACCTTCGACCGCATCTGCGCGCTCCTGACCGACCTCGACTATCTGCACGGTGACGAGGTCACCGAGGACGGCCGCCGGCTGGCCCGCCTCTACGGCGAGCTGGACCTGCTGGCCTCGGAGTGCCTGCGCGACGGCGTCTGGGAGGGGTTGCAGCCGGCCGAGCTCGCGGCCTGCGCCTCGGCGCTGGTCTACGAGGCCCGGGCCGCCGACGACGCGATGCCGCCGAAGCTGCCGGGCGGGGGGGCGAAGGACGCCCTGGCCGAGATGGTCCGCATCTGGGGCCGGCTCGATGCCCTGGAGGAACAGCACAAGATCAACCAGGCCGAGGGTGTCGGCCAGCGCGAACCCGACCTCGGCTTCGCCTGGGCCGCCTACCGGTGGGCCTCCGGCCACGGTCTGGACGAGGTGCTGCGGGAGATCGAGATGCCGGCCGGCGACTTCGTGCGCTGGACCAAGCAGCTGATCGACGTCCTGGGCCAGATCGCGGCGGCGGCTCCGGAGGGCGGCACGGTCGCGCGTGCCGCGCGCAAGGCCGTCGACGCGCTGCTGAGGGGCGTGGTGGCGTACTCGTCGGTGGGCTGAGGAGCGCACCCGGGCGACCGCGCGGGCGGGTACGCCCCGGCACACCGCCCGGAGCTCCCCTCGAAGGGGTGAACGCGGCCCGCTCCGGGCTTGTCACCGGCTGCCGGACCCCCACTCTGCTGGAGGGGACCGGCAGTCATGGGGGTGGGCGTGGCGCAGCGGCGGCATTCCGCCCGGAAGCGGGTGCGGTACTGGTTCGACAACACGCTGACCCGCGGCGCCCCGGCCCTCATCGGCTGGCTCGCCGCCGCCTGTCTCGCCGTCGTGCTGCCGGCGAGCGTGCTGCTGGTGTGGACGGACCGCCGCGCCCCCGCGTCCCTGACGGGCAGGCTCGCGGCGGTGTGGCGCAGCACGGGAGACACCCTCCGGCTGGGCGGGCAGACCGGTCCGCCCCTTCGGGTCGCCCTGTCCGTGCTGCTCGCGCTCGTCGCCCTGCTCTACGTCTCCACCCTGGTCAGTCTGATCACGGCCGGGATCAACCAGAAGCTCCTGGCCCTGCGCCGGGGCCGCTCCACGGTGCTGGAGGACGGGCACGTGGCGGTGCTCGGCTGGTCCGAGCAGGTGTTCACGGTCGTGGCGGAGCTGGTCGCCGCCAACGCCAATCAGCGGCGGGCGGCCGTCGCCGTCCTCGCCGATCGCGACAAGACCGACATGGAGGACGCGCTCCGCACCAAGCTCGGGTCCACCGGCCGGACCAGGCTCATCTGCCGCAGCGGATCCCCCACCGACCCGGCCGTGCTCTCCCGGGTGAGCCCCGGCACGGCGGGCGCCGTCCTGGTCATGCCGCGCGAGGAGCCGTCCGGTGACGCGGAGGTGGTCAAGACCCTGCTGGCGCTGCGGGCCGCCGTCGGCGACACCGACCGGGCCCAGGTCGTCGCGGCCGTGCGCGACGCCCGGTACCGGCTGGCCGCCGGACTGGCGGCGGGGCCCGGCGGCGTCGTCCTGGAGATCGACGACATCACCGCCCGGCTCATCGTGCAGTCCGCCCTCCGGCCCGGTCTCTCCCTCGTCTACCAGGAACTCCTGGATTTCGCCGGCGACGAGTTCTACACCGTCGCCGAACCGGCGCTGGCCGGCCGCCCGTTCGGCGAGGCACTGCTCGGCTACGACACCTCGTGCGTGGTGGGGCTCGTACGGGACACCGGTGCCCTCGCGCTCAACCCGCCCTCCGACACCGTGATCGCCCGCGGGGACCGGCTCGTCGTCGTCACCCGTGACGACGACACAGCTGTTCTCGCCGACCGCCCCCCGCCCGTCGACGACACGGTGATCGTGTCCCGGCCACCGGTCGAGGCCGGGACCGAGCGGGCCCTGCTGCTGGGCTGGAACCGGCGCGCCCCGCTCATCGTCGACCAGCTGGCGCGCTGTACCGGCCCCGGTTCCGTCCTCGACGTCGTCGCCGACGGCGGACCGGCGACGGCCGTTGCCGTGCGGGCCGCCGGAGCGGCGGCCGGTCCCGGGCTGACGGTCACCTTCCGGGACGGCGACGTGACGAGCCCCGAGACCCTCGCCGGCGTCGACGCCGCCTCCTACGGCAGCGTCATCGTCCTGGGCCCCGACCCCGGCCCGGGCGTGGCCACGCCGGACGACCGGACGCTGGTCACCCTGCTGTTGCTGCGTGCCCTCGAGCAGGCGTCCGGGGACGGGCTCCCGGTGGTCACCGAGATGACCGACGACCGCAACCGGGTCCTCGCCCCCGTCAGCCCCGGGGCCGACTTCATCGTGAGCGGCAAACTGATCGGCCTGCTGATGGCACAGATCTCCCAGAACGGGCACCTGGCCGGCCTCTTCGAGGAGCTGTTCTCGGCCGGCGGCAACGAGATCCGCCTGCGGCCCGCCTCCCACTACGTGCGGGTGGGCGCGCGGGCCTCGTTCGCGACGGTCGTCGAGGCCGCCCGCCGCCGCGGCGAGTGCGCGATCGGCTACCGCTGCCGCGCGGGGGCGGGGGAGGAGCCGGACTACGGGGTGCGCATCAATCCGGCGAAGGGGGTGGTGCGGGGCTGGGAGGCCGGGGACGAGGTGATCGTCGTGGGCCGGGGCTGAGCGTCCCCGGCCCGTCAGCCCCGCCGCCGGCGCGTCACCAGGTACGTCGCCGTCGCGGCCAGCGCCGCGGAGAGGGCCGCCGTTCCCGCGATGACGGCGGCCAGGCCGGTGAGGCTCAGGCCGCTGCCGGAATCCTCGTCCTCCTCGTCCGGCGCCGTCTCGCTCGTCCTGTCGATCGCGTCCTCGTACGACGCCGGGCCCTCGCAGAACGCCCGGTTGCCCGGGTCCATGTCGGGGACGACCGTCAGGTCCAGCTCGTCGGCCGGGTCGGAGTCGTCGCCGTCCTTGAGGGTCACCGGATAGGTGCCGGGCTCCACGTCGCACAGGACCATGCCCGCGACCTTGGTGTAGAGGACGCCGTCCTTGCCCTCGCGGAAGCGCTCCGCCTTGAGGGTGAGCTTCTTGGCGAAGGCGGGCGACTCGACGACGAGCCGCCCGGCCGCGTCCAGCGCCTCCTGACTGGTCGTCACCGTGAAGACTGTCTCGCGACCCCGCTGAACCGTTCCCTCATGGGTCAGCGCAGAGTCGGAGTCCGCGTCCGGGTCGGCGTGCGCACCGGTGGCGGCGGTCAGGAGGAGGGCCGTGGCGGCGGCGCCGGCGAGGAGGATGCGCATGGCCCGAGGATATCCGCGGGCGGTCAGGCGGCTTCCTGCTCGGCCTCCACCTGCCGGTTCCACTCGCCCTTGGACGCCTGCCAGCCGTCCTCGTCGTGGCCCCGGCGCCAGTAGCCGGAGATGGACAGCCGCTCGCGCGGCACCTGGCGCTCCATCCGCAGATGGCGGCGCAGGTCCTTGACGAAGCCGGCCTCGCCGTGCACGAAGGCGTGCACGTCACCGGGCGGGAACTCCAGCGTGCGCACGGCCTCGACGAGGGCCTCGCCCACCGGCCGGCCGTCACGGTGCAGCCAGACCACCTCGACGCCGGCGGGCAGGTCGAGCTTCTGCTCCTCGTGCTCGTCGGCGACCTCGACGAAGGCCCGGACGACCGCGCCGTCGGCGATGCGCTCCAGCGAGGCCGCGATGGCGGGCAGCGCGGTCTCGTCGCCGGCGAGGAGGTGCCAGTCCGCCTCCGGGTCGGGGGCGTAGGCGCCGCCGGGGCCCAGGAAGAGGATCTCGTCGCCGGGGCGGGCGGCGGCGGCCCAGGGGCCGGCCAGGCCCGTGTCGCCGTGGACGACGAAGTCGAGGGTCAGCTCGCGGGTCGCGCGGTCGAAGGAGCGCACGGTGTAGGTGCGGGTACGCGGCCACAGCTCGCGCGGCATGTCCCGGCGGATCGCGGCGATGTCGAACGGCTCGGGGTACGCGACGCCGTCCAGCGGGAAGAGCAGCTTGACGTAGTGGTCGGTATGGGCGCCCGCGCCGAACTCCGCGAGGCCCTCACCGCCCAGGACCACGCGCACCATGTGCGGCGTGAGCCGCTCGGTGCGCAGCACGCGGGCCCGGGTGAGCGGCCTGGGCTTGGCCGCGGGACGGTCTGCCATACTTTCCCCCTGTTTAGAAGTTAGGTATACCTAACTTAACAGTCAGTGGGAGAGTGCGGCCAGGAGCCTCTGCAAAGAACTGCCCAAACCCCAGCGCTCCGACAGCTCCTCCAGCGCCCGGGGGTCGCGCGGCGCGGACGGCAGCGCCGCCTCGCACGGCGGCAGGGGCACGTCCGACGCCACCCGCACCACCTTCGGTGCCACCGCCAGATACGAGCGCGCCCCGTCCAGCCGCTTGCGCTGGGCCGGGGTGAGCCCGGACGCCGGGTCGTCGACCGCCGCCAGGATGCCCGCCAGGTCGCCGTGGGCCGCCAGCAGCTTCGCGGCGGTCTTCTCGCCGACGCCCGGCACGCCCGGCAGGCCGTCGCTGGGGTCGCCGCGCAGCAGCGCCAGGTCCGCGTAGCCCGCGCCGTCCACCCCGTACTTCTCGCGCAGCACCGCCTCGTCCACCGTCTGCAACGTGCCGACGCCCTTGACCGGGTACAGCACCCGCACCCCGCGCCGGTCGTCCACCAGCTGGTACAGATCGCGGTCGCCGGTGACGATGTCCACCGGGCCCGCCGCCCGGCCGGCCAGTGTGCCGATCACGTCGTCCGCCTCGTACCCCGCGGCGCCGATCCGGGCGATGCCGACCGCGTCCAGCACGCTCTCGATGACGGGCACCTGCGGGGAGAGGGTGTCGGGCACCATCTCGGTGTCCACGTCGGCCCGGCCGTCCCCGGCCTCCTCCGCCACCCGGTGCGCCTTGTACGAGGGGATCAGCTCCACCCGCCACTGCGGGCGCCAGTCGGCGTCCATGCAGGCCACCAGGTCGTCCGGGTGATGGTCCTGGACCAGCCGGGCGATGAAGTCCAGCAGGCCGCGCACCGCGTTCACCGGGGTGCCGTCCGGGGCCTTCACGGATTCCGGCACGCCGAAATAGGCGCGGAAGTACAGGGAGGCGGTGTCGAGGAGCATCAGGCGTCGCGTCACGGCACCGATGATGCCGCACCCCACCGACAGTCCGCTGAACGGCCGTGTGAGGTGGGCCACGTTCCGTTTGTCCGGGGGGAACCGGGGCAGGCGCGGCGCCGGAGTGGATCCGCCGCGCCGTGGGACGGCGCGGCGCTCGTCGCGGCCCGATGCCGCCCCGCTCCACGTCCGGCCCCGGCGGGGGAAGGCCGGGCGTCGTGAGTACGACCCGAGAGGTATATGTGTCCAGGCTGAAGGCCGAGCACCTCTACAAGGTGTTCGGCAGACGACCCGAAGCCGCCGTCGAGCGACTCGCCGGCGGCGCCGGCCGCGAGGAACTGCGCGCCGACGGCACCACGGCGGCGGTGATCGACGCGTCGTTCGAGGTCGAGGCCGGCCAGATCTTCGTGGTGATGGGCCTCTCCGGGTCCGGCAAGTCCACGCTGCTGCGCATGCTCAACGGCCTGCTGGAGCCGACCGCGGGCCGGGTGCTCTACGACGGGCAGGACCTCACCGCCCTGTCCCCGCGCGAGCTGCGCGAGGTGCGCTCCCGCGGCATCAGCATGGTCTTCCAGCACTTCGCGCTCTTCCCGCACCGCAGCGTGCTGGAGAACGCCGCCTACGGTCTGGAGGTGCGCGGCGTGCCGCGCGCCGAGCGCGAGGAGCGCGCCGCCGAGGCGCTGGCCCTGGCCGGCCTGGAGGGCTGGGAGCGCTCCTGGCCCGACGAGCTGTCCGGCGGCATGCAGCAGCGCGTGGGCCTCGCCCGCGCGCTGGCCACCGACGCCGACGTGCTGCTGATGGACGAGTCCTTCAGCGCCCTGGACCCGCTGATCCGCCGCGACATGCAGGACCAGCTGCTGGACCTGCAGAAGCGGCTGAAGAAGACCATCGTCTTCATCACCCACGACCTCAACGAGGCCATGCGCCTGGGTGACCGGATCGCCGTCATGCGCGACGGCCGCATCGTGCAGAACGGCACCGCCGAGGACATCCTCGTCCGGCCCGCCAACGAGTACGTCGCCTCCTTCATCCAGGACGTCGACCGCTCCCGCGTCCTCACCGCGGGTTCGATCATGGAGCCGGCGGGCCCCGCCACGGCGTCCGCCGCCACCGTCGGCACCGAGACGCCCGTCGCCGAGCTCTTCGCGCCCCTCGCCCGGGACGGCGCCCCCGTGACCGTCACCGACGACCAGGGCGAGACCACCGGCGTCGTCACCCGCGACCGGCTGCTGGCCGTCCTCGGGGAGCAGCCCGTCCCGGCCGTCGCACGCGAGGAGGAGGTGACCGCCGATGCCTAGGATCCACCTCGGACAGTGGGCCGAGAGCGCCGTCGGCTGGCTCCAGTCCCACCTCGGCGGCTTCTTCGACGCCGTCAACACCGTCCTGACCGGCATGTACGACGGGGTCCACGCCGTGCTCGGCGCGCCCGACGCGCTGCTGATGGCCGGCATCCTCGCCGTCCTGGCCTGGTGGCTGCGCGGGCTCGGCGCCGCCGTGCTCGCCTTCGCCGGGCTCGCGCTCGTCGACTCCTTCGGCCTGTGGGACGAGGCGACCTCCACCCTGGCGCTCGTCCTGGTCGCCAGCGCGATCACCCTGCTGCTCGCCGTGCCGCTGGGCATCTGGGCGGCCCGCAACCGCACCGTCGGCGGGGCGCTGCGGCCCGTCCTGGACGTCATGCAGACGATGCCGGCCTTCGTCTACCTGATCCCCGGCGTGATGTTCTTCTCCATCGGTCCCATCCCGGGCCTGATCGCCACCGTCGTCTTCTCCATGCCGCCGGGCGTGCGGATGACCGAGCTCGGCATCCGCCAGGTCGACGAGGAACTCGTCGAGGCCGCCCGGGCCTTCGGCACCACCCCGCGCGACACCCTCACCCGGGTCCAGCTCCCGCTGGCCCTGCCGACCATCATGGCGGGCGTCAACCAGGTCATCATGCTGGCCCTGTCCATGGTCGTCATCGCCGGCATGGCCGGCGCCGGCGGCCTCGGCGAGTCCGTGTACGCGGCCGTCACCCAGGTCGACATCGGCGGCGGTGTCGAGAGCGGCCTGGCCGTCGTCATCCTCGCCATGTACCTGGACCGGATGACCGGCGCGCTCAGCCGCCGCGTCTCCCCGCTGGGCCGCCGCGCCGCGGCCAAGGCCGCCGCCACCGCGCGCGGTGCCGTCTTCCCCCGCTCCGCGAAGTTCCTGCGTTACCGGCCCGGCACCGCAGTCGCCACCGTCGGTATCGTCGTCCTCGCCCTGGTGGCGGGCGGCATGCACCTCGCGGGCGGCGGCGAGACGCAGAGCGTCGCGGCCGGCAGGAACATCGGGAACGGCCAGCGGATCAAGCTGGGCTACTTCCCGTGGGACGAGGCCGTCGCCTCCACCTACCTCTGGCAGAACGTCCTGGAGCGCCGCGGCTACAAGCCCGACGTCAAGCAGCTCGACCCCGGCCCGCTCTACACCGCGCTCGCCCAGGGCCAGATGGACGTGCAGTTCGACGCCTGGCTGCCCACCACGCACCAGCAGTACCTGGAGCGCTACGGCGACAAGCTCGCCGACCTGGGCTCCTGGTACGGTCCCACCTCGCTGGAGCTGTCCGTGCCGTCCTACGTCAAGGGCGTCGACTCGCTCGCCGACCTCAAGGGCAAGAGCGCGCAGTTCGGCGGGAAGATCGTCGGCATCGAGGCGAGCGCCGGCATGATGGGCAAGCTCAACGACAAGGTACTCAAGGAGTACGGCCTGGACGGCGAGTACAAGGTCGTCTCCTCCTCGACCTCCACGATGCTCGCGGAGCTCGACCGCGCCATCAAGAAGAAGGAGCCCATCGTCACCACGCTGTGGTCCCCGCACTGGGCCTACGGCACCTACGACCTGAAGAAGCTCAAGGACCCCAAGGGGGCCTGGGGCCGGGGCGAGGAGATCCACGCGATCGGCAAGAAGGACTTCGCGAAGGACTTCCCGAAGGTCGCCCGGTGGGTGAAGGACTTCAAGATGTCCGAGCAGGACCTCTCCTCGCTGGAGGCGGAGATCCAGAAGGGCGGCAAGGGCAAGGAGAAGGAGTCGGCGGCCCGCTGGCTCGACGCGCACCCGGGTCTGATCGACAGGATGGCACCGGTGGGGGCGTAACCCCGCGCGGCGGAGCCGCACACCGAAAGGCGTGGGACGCGGCGGGGCCGGGGAGAAGATCCCCATGCCCCGCCGCGTCGTATCGCTCGTCCCCTCCCTCACGGAGGCCGTCGCCGTCACCGCGCCCGGGCTGCTCGTCGGCGCGACCGACTGGTGCGACCACCCCGCCGGTCTCGACGTCACCCGCGTCGGCGGCACCAAGAACCCCGAAGTGGCCCGGATCGCGGCCCTCGCCCCCGATCTCGTGCTGGCCAACGAGGAGGAGAACCGCGCCCCCGACCTCGCCGCCCTGCGGGCCGCCGGTCTGCGGGTGATGGTCACCGAAGTGCGTACGCTGCCGCAGGCGTTCGCCGAACTGGAGCGGGTACTGGTGGACGGCTGCGGGCTGAGCGCGCCCGCGTGGCTGGCGGACGCGCGGGACGCCTGGCGGGACGCGCCCGCGCCGAAGACCCCGCTGCGGGCCGTGGTGCCGGTGTGGCGGCGGCCCTGGATGGTGCTCGGCCGGGACACCTTCGCCGGCGACGTGCTGGCCCGGCTCGGCATCGTCAACGTCCACGCCGGGCACACCGAGCGCTATCCCCGCGTCCCCCTCGACGAGCTGAACGCCTGCGGCGCGGAGCTGGTCGTCCTGCCCGACGAGCCGTACCGCTTCACGGCCGGCGACGGGCCCGAATCCTTCCCCGGACTGCCGTGCGCGCTGGTCAGCGGCCGCCACCTCACGTGGTACGGGCCGTCGTTGACCCAAGCGCCACGGGTGCTGGGCGCGGCGCTGCGAGCAGCCGGCCGCTGACCAGCCCGGCCAGCGTCCGCACCCCGGCCACCGCCCACGCCGCCACCAGCACCGCGTACAGCCCGTCCGCCAGCCAGGCCAGGCCGTCCACCCCGGTGTGCCGGGCCAGCGCGGCGGCGCCCGTGACGCACGTGCCCACCGGGAAGGTGAAGGCCCACCACGTCATCGCGAAGCCCATGCCGGCCCGCGCGGCCCGCGCCACCAGGGCCGTGGCCAGCACCAGCCACAGCAGCGCGAAGCCCATCACCGGCACGCCGTACAGCACGGCGAACGCCGACATCGCGGGCGCGTACGGCCCCGCGAGCGCGCTCGCGGCCGGCGCCGCGTCGGCGAGGTTGTTCACGGCCGTCGTGGACTGGCCCAGCGGCCCGAGTACGAGGAACAGCGTCGGCGTCAGCGCGAGCGGCAGCGGCCCGTGCCGCAGCAGCCGCGCGAAGAGCAGCGGCAGGATCAGCAGCGTCGCCAGCAGGCTCATCCCGAACAGCCCATAGCACGCCAGCACCATCGCCGCCCGCGCCTGCCCGTCCGGCAGATGCGGCACGAGCGCGGGACCGAGCGCCGCCGAGACCATCGGCGCGACGACCGGCAGCAGCCAGACGGGCGAGGCGTCGCCCGGCCCGATCCGGTGCCGGGTCACCATCAGATACGGCACCGCGGCCGCCGCGCCCAGCCCCGCGACCGTGCCCACCGACCACAGCACGGCGTCGGCCGCCACGGCCGCGTCCTCGCCGATCACACCGGGGCCCACGCACAGGGTGGTGCCGCCCACCGCCAGCAGGGCCATCGCCAGACAGCCGTAGAACGGGGCGACGGCCGGGTCGTCCAGCTGGGCCCGCGCCCGGTCCCGGTGGCGCGCCCAGTGCACGGCCCGGGCGGCGAGCAGGGCGACCAGCGTGATCACGGAGAGCGCCCACACCGTCTCGTACGCCCCGCGCAGCGCCGCCACGTGCACCGGTGGCGCGGCTCCGGCGGACGCGACGATCGCCGTGCCCATGACCGTGGCGTACCAGTTCGGGCCGAGGTGGCGGAGGGGGGAGCCGGAGCCGGGGGAGTCGGTGGAGCTGCTCATGACCACAGCCTCTCCCGAGGGGTCCGAGTGCGACCAGGGACCATCGGGGTATGAGGGCATAAGCTCGGGTTATGAGCTCGCCGCCGTCCCCGGCC
This sequence comes from Streptomyces sp. NPDC049577, assembly GCF_040675635.1. Classification (NCBI taxonomy): domain Bacteria; kingdom Bacillati; phylum Actinomycetota; class Actinomycetes; order Kitasatosporales; family Streptomycetaceae; genus Streptomyces; species Streptomyces sp. NPDC049577. The sequence goes on along the minus strand of NZ_JBFAPH010000055.1, from coordinate 507 downwards.
CCTCCGTCCCGGCTGGCCCACCGGGTGCCCGACCTCGGCTCGCTGGAGCTGCTGCTCGCCGTCGCCCGGCTGGGCAGTCTCGGGCGGGCGGCCCGGGAGCTGGGCATCACCCAGCCCGCCGCGAGCGGACGGCTGCGCGCCATGGAGCGGCTGCTGGGCGTCGCCCTCGTCGAGCGCTCGCCGCGCGGCTCGCGGCTCACCGCCACCGGGGTGCTGGTCACGGACTGGGCCCGGCGCGTGGTGGAGGCCGCCGAGGCGTTCGACGCGGGCGCGCAGGCGCTGCGCGCCCGGCGCGACTCGCGGCTGCGGGTGGCCGCGAGCATGACCATCGCGGAGTATCTGCTGCCCGGCTGGCTGATCGCCCTGCGCGCACAGTGGCCGGACACGGCCGTCTCCCTGCTCGCCGGGAACTCCGCCGCCGACGTGTTGCCCGACTCCGTCACATCGGTCGCGACGATCGCGTTGACCGCCCCGAGCCGCCGCGCCACCGGCTCGATGATGCGCAGA